>JBOGOW010000334.1:0-4601 GCA_050748285.1 Pyrinomonadaceae bacterium | reverse complement strand
TCTGCGACTCGTACCGCAAACCTGCGGACACGGTCAGTTTCGGATCGATGTTCCAATCGTCCTGAAAAAATATGCCGAGGTCGGTCCGTTTTACTTTGGCAAGCGGTTGGCCGCCGGAAATGGAAAATTGTGTCGGAAAGGCTCCCGATAGATTTAGTATCGTGTCGCGATACTGATCGAGCGATGTGAAAGTAAATGTGCCGGCAAAATTCGACGGCGACGAATCGGTTACATTTATCTGACGCAGCCGACCGCCGAATCTAAAAATATGGTCGCCTTTAACCCACGAAGTGTAGTTATGCAATTCGATGCGATCCCGATCAACAAAGGAATTTCCGACATTTGAGCCGCCGCCGGTAAACGCCTCAAGAACGCGGATCGTCGGCGACGCGTCAAATTCCGCCTGCGAACTTCGGGTCGTCAGAAATTGGAATCGAGTTTCGTTGATAACCGTCGGCGAGATAACGGCCGTTTCGGTCAGGCGCAGAAAGTGCTCGCTGTCATTCGACCGATATGCGCGCGAAGGCAGATCGAAACCGCCCAAGCCTGCCAATGAATCTTTCGAAGTTTCGTAGCCATAGCGTGAGGTTAATGTGACCTTTTTGGTGATCTGCGCGTCGAACCGCTGGCCGAATTCCCATGTCTTTAACGGCGCCGAAACCGACCGGAGAAACGGCGTCGCGACCAAATCGGGGCCAAGTATATTGGCATTCGTCAGTGAGTTATTTTCAAAACTCTCGATCTGAAAGTCAGTGTAAAAAGAAAGACGGTCTTTGATGATCGGCCCGCTGAACTCGGGGCTGATGTTTCGCAATTGATATGGCGGACGATTGGCCGAATACGGATTTCGCGAATTTAATGACTCATCCTCAAATTCTGCGCCGACCTCACCCGTCCATTTTTCCGTGCCGGGCTTTGTAAATATCTCAATGCGCCCAAGCCCGAAACGATCGTATTCGTTTGAAAATGGATTTTGATTTATGCGAATTTCGCGGATCGTGTCGCGTCGCGGCAGCTTGCCGCCGGAAAAACCATCGATAAAGATCTCGCCGCCGCTCGGCCCTGCGCCGGGACCGGCCAATGCTTCCAGTGCCGCCTGAAGCTCGGCAGGGTTATCGGGAAGTGCCTTGATATCTTTGCCTTTCAGAACCGTCGCGCTCGCGTTTGCATTGGGATCGGTGCTAATCGAACCTTCCCTATCGACCGTAACCTTAGATTCCTGAATCGCAATCGTGAGCGTAATATTTAGATTTACCGTTGTTCGGGCCGCCGCCACCACATTCGCATCTTCATAGACAGCAAACCCCGGACTTGCGACACGGATACGGTACGTTCCCGGGGCAAGGTTCAATACAAACTCACCGGAACGATTGGACTTTACCCTGATTTCTTTTCCATCGACATCAACGGCAGACACTTCGGCTCCAATCACGACGGCGTTTGCAGCATCAAGGATCTGTCCTTTCAAAATGCCGACTTCCTGCCTCTGTGCCGTTGCAATTTCTGCGATCGACCCGATCAATAAAATCGAGAAGGCTGTGAGTTTTAGTAGATTCAACGTCCGCATTTCAATAAAAAAATGGCGACTTGCAAAATTCGATTTAGCCTGTAAAGGGCCTTTGAAAAACTATTGAAATTGCGTCATAGACACAAAATTAATGTTCTTATTCGTGCATTCGTGGCTATTTTTTTTTGCCACGAATGCACGAATAAGAACTGAACCATTCGTATTGTTGGAACCAAACGAACGGTTCTTTCAAATCTCTCTCTAAATCAATTTTAGCAACACCAATCGGTCGGCAATTAAATTGATTTTATTCTTATATTGTCAGTGTTCCGAATAACAAACCATTTACAATCAATTCTATTTATTCTATCGAGTCAAAGATGAATAAGAGATTAACGCGCGCGACCCGAAACTGACGCTTGGGGAAATAATTGCAGAAGCCCGCACGAAGTAGGGGCCCTCAACGTTGTGCGGACTTCTACATTCCTCTCGCCCTTACTTCGTGCGGGCTTCTGCATGCCAGTCGGTGTGGAATGTGCCTTCTTTGTCGATTCGCTGATAGGTGTGTGCGCCGAAGTAATCGCGTTGGGCCTGGATCAGATTGGCCGGCAGGCGTTCGGATGCGTATGACTTTAGATAGTTCAACGCTGATGCAAAGGCCATGCAGGGCACATCGGCAGCGATCGCAAATTTTAACGTCGCCTTTAAAATGGCCTGTTCGTTTCGAATCGCGTTGAGGAAATGTTCGGACAACAGAAGATTTGAGATCGCCGGATCGGCGGAGTATGTTTTGCGGATATCTTCAAGCATTGCGGATCGGATAATGCAGCCGCCGCGCCAGATCTTTGCGATCTCGGCGAGATCAAGTTCATAATTTTTCTCAGTCGATGCAGCCTGCAAGAGCGATAAACCCTGAGCATAGGTGATAATGAAAGCAAGGTGCAAACCCGATTCAATGAAGTGAATCGTGTCGGGTCCGAGCGTTTCATCGATCTGCATATCCTGAACCACGCCGAGTTTTTCGGAGGCGATCAGCCGCTCGCTTTTTCGCGCGGAAAGCTGCCGCATGGAAACAGCGGAATCGATCGTTGGGACGGGGACGCCAAATTCCATTGCCGCTTCGGATGTCCATTTGCCGGTTCCTTTCTGACCGGCGGTATCGAGAATTTTTTCAACAAGCGGTCGTTCGTCGTCGTCCATTTTGCGAAGAACAGTCGAGGTTATCTCAACCAAAAACGAATTGAGATCGCCGCCGTTCCAACGCGCAAATAGATCGGCGGCTTTTAAATCCGATATTTGAAAACCACGATGCAGCAGATCATACGCTTCTGCGATCAACTGCATCATTCCGTATTCGATGCCATTGTGCACCATCTTGACGAAATGCCCGGCGGAACCGTTTCCGACGTGTGCGGCGCATGGTTCGCCGTCAACTTTGGCTGACGCGGCTTCGAGTATCTGGCGGACAATTTCGTAAACTTCGGGTTTGCCCCCGATCATAATGCTTGCGCCGTGTCGGGCGCCTTCCTCGCCGCCACTGACGCCGACGCCTAGAAATTCGATTCCGTTTTCGCCGAGCGATGACTCGCGGCGTTCGGTATCGGTAAAGTGTGAATTTCCGCCGTCGATAACAACATCACCTTTTTCAAGATGTGGCAGAAGGTCATTTATAACGGAATCAACGATCGGGCCGGCGGGAACAAGCATCATTATCTTTCGCGGACGAGCGAGAGCATCGATAAATGCAGGCAGATCATCAGCCGCGTTTACCGTGTAATCTTTACCTTCTTCAACAAGAAGGCCGCGCTTTGCCGCGTCGAGGTCATAGCCGACGCACGTGAATCCGTGTTCCGCTACATTGAGTAAAAAATTTCGGCCCATCGTCCCGAGCCCGATCATTCCAAATTGAGCGTTCGACATATTTTTCAGTGTCCTAAATGCTTCACAAATGCTTGTTTCAGATTTTTCTCGATCTCAATATGCAAAGTTGTCTGTCCAAAAGGATTCTTTTCCGACTCCTGAAAGATATAGTTCGCACATTTGCCGCATAACAAATACGCGATCAGCACTCCGTGATCGCGGTAGATAAAAGCATTGAGCGACATTGCTTTCTTTTTCTTGAATTTCATTACACCAATTTCACGCCCGCAGCCGGGACAACCATCGCCATCATGAAGCCACCGCGATTTAACAGCGGCGCCAAACTGCAATTGCGCCTGGCGGAAAAGCTGATCCAAAAGTTCGGAGATATCCTTATCGGACATTGTGGTCAAATAAAACCTGTATCGGCAAAGACTTGCCTTCGTAAATCACTAATTATAAACTGCGATCATCAAATATGTTATCACTGCTCGACGTTATTCGCCCTACGACATTTATCCAATCTTCAAAGCTCAATGATCATCTGGGACTTAATATAACCATCGCGACCGAGACCTTTCAGCATACCGGCAGCTTTAAGTTTCGCGCGGCCTACAACCTTGCGTTGAATGTGCCGAATGACGAAATTCTAACGGCTTCATCGGGAAATTTTGGACAGGCTTTGGCTTACGCGTGCAAATTGCTCGGAAAGAAGTGTACCGTCGTGATGCCGGAAACGTCGGCGCTGGTCAAGATAGACGCTGTTCGCGGTTTCGGCGCGACGGTCGATCTTGTTGACACAAAAGTTATCGGCAGAAACGAACGCGTCGCACAACTCGCAGAGAAAATGCCGGATGCCTATTTCGCAAGCGCGTATGACGACCAATTAGTGATCGATGGTAACTCAACACTCGGTGATGAACTCGCGGTAATGAATTTCGACGCCGTGATCGTTCCGGTCGGCGGCGGCGGGCTAATTTCGGGAATTCTTACAGGACTGCGGCGAAGCGGAAATAATGTTGACGTTTACGGTTCCGAACCGCTGCTTGGGAACGACGCTGCGCGATCATTCCGCGCCGGAAAGCTGATAGCAAACGAAACCGAACCGATGACGATCGCAGACGGCGCCAGGACGATCTCGCTTGGCGATCTAAATTGGCCGATCATCCAAAACGGGGTGAAAGATTTTTTCGAAGTCTCGGATGAAAATATTGCCAAAGCCGTCGGATTGTAT
>JBOGOW010000333.1:0-4601 GCA_050748285.1 Pyrinomonadaceae bacterium | reverse complement strand
GCCAGGTAGGCGGGCTTGCCCCCGCGCCCGGAAAATCAGGTGTCATAAACGCAGAATCTCAGGCGGTTTGGAAGTTCATGGCCCAGGCCGATTGGTCACATTTCCGATCTGGGTGTAGGTGTTTGGTTTTTTTGAGTGGATCTTTAGGCGCGGGGAGGCTTTTCCGTCGGGAGAAGTCAGTTTTGACCGAAATGTTACATCGTAGGCGGTGCGGAGTTGGGTAGCGATGTCTTCGTATGCGGCCTGTATCTGTGAAAGCTGCGTGATCGGGTAATAGACGCCGCCGGAAATTTGCGCCAATTTCGCGCCCTCGCCGTTAGCTTTTGAGGTAAGCGACACATTTAAATAACGCTGGCGAAGCGGATCGACTGCATTGAAATCCTGATTCGCGCCCAACGCCGCGAGGCTTGACGGCACATACAGAGGATAGATCAACGCACCGCTTTCTTCGATGGTGCCGGCAAGCGAATCGAAGGGCAGAAACGAGCGGTTGTCGTCGCCGTCGGTCAGCACGACTATAGCCGTGCGTTCGCCTTTAAGCGGTCGCAAGGTTTCGACCAGCGAATAACCGATCGCGTCGTAATATGCAGTGCCGCCGCCTGCATCGAACGAATCGAGCCGCTCGGAAAGCACGGCCTTATCGGTCGTAAATCCGCCAAGCACTTTCACGTCGTCGTTGAAGATAACTATCGAAACGCGGTCGTTTGCGTCAACGGTATTTACGAATGCCCGCGCGGCCTTGCGTATGAAATTTACGTAATTATCGACGCTGCCCGAAACATCGAGAAGCAGCACAAGATTGACCGGCGCGGTTACGGGTTTTACCGAAATTATTTCACGAGATTCGCCGTTTTCCGTTACTTCGAAATCATCGATCGTGAGGCCGCCGATCGCACGGTTTTTTTCATCTAGCACACGCGTCGTCGCGGTCGAGATATTCGCATTTTCGATATCTTTTTCACGCGTAACGGCCGTCAGCTTGGGTTCGAGTTTTGCCGGCGGCAATGTTTTCGCGTAGTCTCCGAAATATTTCGGACTGGCACGGCGGATCGCTTCGGTCAACTCAAAATCGCCGCTGCGGACTATCGCCTTTGCCGCTTCGGTCAACGGCCGCTCGCGCAGGTCGCTCATCACCTCGTTCATCGGCACGTTGAGAAGGACGATGCCGCGGGTGGTCGTGAAGTTTAAGGAAACGGCCTTCGAATTTTCATTCTGTTTTTTCTTTTTTGTTTTCGTGGTTTTGGCTGCGGCAATTTCGTTGCCTGCTGCGGAACCGTCCTGTGCAGCGTTTATTCTGGGATCTGCAACGGGCACACTCGCCACTGCTCGTGTTTCTGCCTTTTTGCCGTCAGGATAGCGGCCTTTGATTTGGAAGCGGCCGGCGGAACGTTCTTTTAACTCGGCGAGAGCAAAATCGGCAAGAACACGCGGTTTTGACGTCGTCCACCAGAGGTCGTATTCGAGCTGCTCGGTCGGAACATCGACCGCTATCGTGCCGGTGCCGGTCTCGGCCTTTACCGATTCGAAATTGCCTTCGACGCGGATCTCGCCGTCGCGAGTTTCGACGACCAGATTCGTCCGCTCAGGAAGCGAAAGCGAAATGTCGATGCGTTTCGATTTATTGAGCGGCTCAATGACGATGCGGAAATTTCGCTTTACAACTTCGGTCTTGATCTCGCTTTCGGCAAGTTCGGAATTTGACGTAACCGTTATTGTGCCTGTTGGGCCAGATTTTTTTTCTTCTTCGGCTTCCGGCTTTGCGGTTGGTGCAGCGACGATATCGACTCGCCCGTAAAGGTTTACGATCTCGACAATTTGGCCGGGTGAAAGTTTTAGATCGCGATTTACGGGTTGCCCGTTGACCACGGCTGCTGCCGCGATCATCAAAACAACATAGATCGCAATTTTATTTCGCATTCGTTAATACTAAGGCTTGCTGGTCGTGGTCAACCTGCCGGATTGAATAAGCCGCTGCCGGACGCGCTCCTGCCATTTTTTTCGTGGGCTGTCGGTTTCTTCAAACTTGGCAAGCAGATCCTGGAGAGTTTCGCCGCCGGCCTGCCGCGTCTTTAAATATAGCAAAGCGACGATTATAGCCGTAAAAGAAATAACAACGATCTGTATCGGCAAAAGCAGTACCTGGAGCAGCGATTCGAGAAGAGCATCCGTAGCCTGCGACCGCATATCTCTATGGTCATCGCCGAGATTGATCTTGGTTCCGCCGGAGTTGATGCTGAAATTTATCCCATCGTCATTTTCGTCGGTCTTGGTTTCGGATGGCTGCGCATTCGAATTTTCACTGCGTTCTTCACGGTCTTTTGTTATCGCATCGCTTATCGCACGAACCTTGCTGCTTTCCTGTCGAACAGCCTTCGCAGTAATGTTTATAACAAAAGAAATCGAGCCCGCCGCAACAAAGGGAATCAAAAACATTAGTGCGACTGCAGCGACAGAAGTTGCCAGTGATCTTTTTACGAGTGTTTTTGAACGACGCAACGCGGTCATGCCGCGAACGTTTTCCATCATCACAACCGGTGCCAATAGCGTCCACAATACGCTGGTGACTAAAAAGCCGATGCCGCAGGTTATGATCGCGATCCCGATCTGTAAAATGAAACTAAGAATGCCGGTACCGGCAAATAATTTCCATTTGCTTCGAGCTTCCCTCAACGAAGGTCTGATGCGGATCGGGCGCAGCGGCATTGCAAGCGATTGTATGACGATCCATGAAATCGTGCCTATGATCAAATATGCACAAAATCCTGTGACGACAAACAAGCTCGCCATTACGACTCCGATGGCAATATTAGCGGTGCCGGACGGGATCGATTCACTTACCTTTAGAAACGTAAGAGCGATCAAGACCAAAGTAAGCAACGCCATCGGAAGATGGAAAAATGCCGAAAGCATCAGGAACTTAGGCATATGTGCCGTATAGATCATGCCCGCACGGCGAAGCAGACTAAAAATGCCTTCGGAACGCGACTGCAATTCGCTTGCGAACCCTTGGGCGGTTTGCGGACGATGATCCGGGTCTTTCGACAAGGCTTGTGCAATAACACGCTTCATCCTTCGCCGCGTATTTTTTGCTTTCAAAGTCGGCGGCGGAAGAGTTTTGTGCGCTTCCATCACTTTCGAAAAATCGCCTTTGAACGGCGTGTCGCCCGAAAGCATCTGATATGCGATTACGCCAAGACTATAGATATCCGAACGAGCATCGAGCCGGTTTCCGCTGCACTGTTCCGGCGACATATAGAGCGGCGTGCCAAGCACGGCGCCTACGCGCGTAAGATCCTTCGTCGCAAGGCTTTCATCTTCAATTATCTCGGTCAAAGACGGGTTTCCGATCCGGATTTTATCCTCATCGGTGGATATCAGCCTTGTGCTCACCGATTCCTGATCGTCAGTTTCAAAGATAGCGGTTTGAGCTTCGGATGAGATGTCGGGCGTATCTCTGGCCGGTGTTTTTGTAAAGGTCGATGGATCGGATAACCCGGCAATCGTCGCAGCCTCGGCAAGCATCGTCGGTGAAATGCTGTCGTGGATCGTCCCGTCCTCGCCGCCACCGAATGTTAAGTTCGCCGAATCCGAGATCGTCGGCGTCGCCGAATGGCGAACCTCATGTTCGCCTGTGTCGCCCGTATGAACATCTTCGAGTTTTGCTATACCAAAATCGAGCACCTTCACGGTGTAGCCGCCGCGCTGGTTCGGTTCGAGCCAGATGTTGTCGGGTTTGAGATCTCGGTGAATGATCCCTTGTTCGTGTGCTTCGTGCACCGCAGAACAAACCTGTTCGAGGATATCCAGCGTCCACGCCACCGGCAGATTTTTTTCCTCTTCAAGTACCTCGCCGAGAGTGCAGCCGTCGAGATACTCCATTACGAGATACGCAACGCGTCCGAGGTCGGTATCCGTAAAGCCGAAATCGGTTACATCGACGACGTTCGGATGACGAAGACGGCCCGCCGCACGCGCTTCGCGGCGAAAGCGCTCGACAAATTCCGGTCGCTTCATAAACTGCGGCGCAATTATCTTTACCGCGACCGGACGCTCTGTCCCGACGTGCGTCGCTAGATAAACGGTGCCCATGCCGCCGCGTCCGAGTTCGCGTTCGACAAAGTACTTTTCATCAAGTGTCTGGCCTGTTAGATTCGAGAGATCCATCGCTGCCGCCAATTAAACCAATATTAGACGAATGGTCATTATAGTTGATAAATCAAACCGAACAAATCTTCACGTACTCGAAGAAATGACCGCCTGCATTTCCAAGTCAATAACTGATACGTTCGGTTTGAATAAAAGTATCCATAAAACTCAACCAAATTTCTTAGGCTCACCACTTGCAGATTCGTCGGTTTTGCTCTAATTTATCTTTCCAAGCAGACAAAACGAAATATTCGACTGTTTCGTATATGCAACAGGCTTGCATTTACGAATTATATCTGATAGTCTATTTTCGTGCAAACAAAGTTCTAAAGGAGATGGCATGATGAATTGAGACGGTGGCGGATTATACTCTGATGTTGAAAGTACGTCGGAGTAGAGAGGCTTGAAGCTGAATATTTTCATGTGGCTTTTGACCACGTAAAGGAGATTAACTC
>JBOGOW010000332.1:0-4625 GCA_050748285.1 Pyrinomonadaceae bacterium | reverse complement strand
GGTGTTGGGGTCGGCGTCGGCACGGGCAACTTTAACGCTGCTTCTGACGTCCCGATCGGAAATGGCATTGAGAGATTTGATCCGTTGGATATAGTCGTCGGAGATTTCGACAACAACGGCATTCAGGATTTTGCCGTAACCAGCAATGGGGCATTCGGCGGCTCGACCATCCGCTCTATCTTTAGTCGGCTAGGCGACGGCACCGGCGGCTTTAGCGGCGGCGGCGAAACTGTCATCGGCGATGGCAATAATGGTTTTGGACTTCGACGCATAGAGTTAGGCGATTTCAATAACGACGGCAATCAGGATTTTGCGGCGACCGGAACTGCACCAAGCATGTCCGTAGCGTTTATTCGCTTAGGAAATGGCTCCGGCGGCTTTAGCGGAACCACGCTGGTTCCGGTTGGCAATGCTGCTGACGGATTAGCCATCGGCGATTTCAATAACGACGGCATCCAGGATTTTGGCGCCGCTACCGGGCAAAATCTTGTTTCAGTCCGTTTAGGCGGATGTGTCATAGCGCCGCCAACTCCAACACCGACTCCAACGCCGACGCCGACGCCGACTCCAACACCGACTCCAACACCGACGCCAACACCGACGCCGACTCCGACGCCGACACCGACGCCAACACCAACGCCGACCCCAACGCCGACTCCGACTCCGACCCCAACACCGACTCCGACTCCGACCCCAACACCGACTCCGACGCCGACGCCGACGCCGACCCCAACACCGACTCCGACCCCAACACCGACGCCGACTCCAACACCGACGCCCAATGTTTGTACTCCAACGCTTGCCGTAACCGAAGGCGATCTCTTCCCGGGTGGCCTGACGTCCTTTGCGGTAACGAGCGGGCTTGGCACCGTTACGGTCGATCACATAAATTCCGGCACCGGTTTGCAGTCGCTTACAGTTGTCGGCGCGACGAATGCGGTGGTAACGATACCGGCATTTACGCCCGGCACGTTTGCACCGGTAACCGCAACCTTTACGGTTATCAATCCGAATCTGCCGGTTGATTTCACCCTGCGGGCGGCGAGTCAATTCCACTCCATCTTTATCAGGGCGCAGTGCGGCGACTGCACGCCGATCTTCAGCGTAACGGAAGACCCAAGCCTGCCAGAGGGCGGCCTGACTTCGTTTGACGTGACGACCGGAGCAAATTCGATCACGGTTGACCACATCAATTCCGGAACCGGACTGCGAATGTTCCAGGTACTCAATGCGACGAATGCCGTAGTAACGATTCCGTCATTCACGCCCGGCACGTTTGCACCTGTGACGGCAACCTTTACGGTTACCGATCCTTCACAGCCGGTGGACATAACATTGCGGGCGAGAAGTCGGTTCCACGGCGTGATAATTCGGCTGAGGAGATGTCCGACAACTGCGGCAATAAACGAGCATATATCACAGATTGCCATGCACGATTATTCGTTCTGGTTAACCGATCCGGCATCCGAGGTTAATGCGCTGCTGCTCAATTTTGCGTCATTGAAGCCCGATCCGGCTGGCGACACGACCATTGCCTTTGGGATTGAATGACCTTTAGCCCAAAACCGCTGCTTGTTACATAACGCGGTTTTGGCATTTAGAAAAAGGCTGTCCGAAAACTATGTATCTGATGATACGAGAGAAAATCCAGTGCCTTTCTCTTGCTTTCCGGTTCTTTTGTGGCTTTGCAGCAAGCACGGCCACCGAAGACACCGAAACGCAAAACAAGAATGCGTTGATTTGCCTTTTCGGACAGCCTGCTTTTTTGAGTGTCCGGTTATCACCGACATCGAGCAATTTGATTTCAGCCGAAGGCTCGACGGCTTTCCGTCGGGGCCGGCAAACCTCAATGTTTTGGAAATTTCCAAACGGCAAGATCTACGTTCCCAACACGGAATTCACGAAGTAAAAATTATGAAAAAAATAGTATTTCCCTTTATTTTAATGTTTGTGGCGCTGAATGTATGGCAGGCCGCGAGGGTGGCCGGACAGACGCAGACGGACATCCTGAGTCCGCAGCCTGGCGGCGTTCGTTTCGGCACAAAGGTTGCGACCTTGCCGAACGGAAATTTTGTCGTTACCGACCCTAATTTTGACGCACCCGGTGCATCAAATGTCGGACGGGTTTATCTCTACAACGGCCAGACGCTGGCGCTGATCAACACAATGACCGGCACCACCGCAGACGATATGATCGGACTCAGCAACGTCGGACTCGGCGGCGTAATGGTTTTGGCAAACGGCAATTACATCGTAATAAGCGGAAGCTGGGACAACGGCGCGACCGCCGATGCCGGAGCGGTAACGCGGTGCAGCGCCGTGACGGGCTGCCCGGCAACCATCACGCCGGCCAATTCTTTGGTCGGCACAACGGCCGGAGATTTTGTCGGCGGCGTCACCGCCGCCGTAACGACATTGTCGAATGGAAATTATGTGGTGAGAAGTCCTTCCTGGGACGACGGTGCCGTCGCCGATGTCGGCGCGGTAACATTCTGCAATGGCGTGACGGGCTGCACCGGGCCGGTCTCCGCGGCTAATTCACTTGTCGGATCAACGACGAACGATCAGGTCGGCCTCACCCAGTTAAGGATATTGAGCAACGGCAATTATGTTGTGCCAAGTTTTTTATGGAGCAACGGTGCCGCCGCCGCCGCCGGCGCTGTAACCCGGTGCAGCGGCACATCCGGCTGCACTGGACCGATTTCGGCGGCTAACAGTTTGGTCGGCGCAGAGGCTAATCAATTTCTCGGCGGCAACGGCGATGTGTTTCCTCTAGCCAATGGCGCCTATGTTGTTACCTGTCCCTTGTGGAGCGACGGCGTAACCATGAATCTCGGCGCCGCGACCTTTTGCAACAGCGCGACCGGCTGTGTCGGAACCGTAACCGCCGCAAACTCTCTGACCGGCACGACAGCGAATGATCAAGTCGGACTAAACGGAGCAGCAGCCCTGACCAACGGCAACTACGTCGTCCGCAGCGGCGTTTGGAATAACGGTGCGGCAGCCGGTGCCGGTGCCGTAACTTTTTGCAGCGGCACTGCGGGCTGTGTCGGACTAACGGTTTCACCGACCAACAGTTTAGTCGGTTCAACCACTGGCGACAATGTCGGCTCTAGGGGCGTGACCGTTTTAACAAACGGCAATTATGTCAGCCGGGCTAATGATTGGCGCGATCCGATGACACTTCAGTTCGTTGGTGCGGCTACCTGGTGTAGCGGCACGACCGGCTGCACGGGGCCCGTAACAACCGCCAACTCGTTTACCGGTCTTATCGGAAACGGAGCGGTAACTCCACTGACAAATGGCAATTATGTAGTCTCTAATCAAGGTTCTTCCGTGAGCAACAGCGGTGCCGGAGCCGTATCCTTGTGTAATGTCCCGACGGGCTGCGTCGGCACGTTTACTCTGGCGAATAGTCTGGTTGGCTCAACATTCCAAGATCGAGTCGGCCAAGGCATTACGACATTGACCAATGGCAATTATGTTGTAAATTCCCCGCAATGGAACAGTCAGGGCGGAGGACCGGTGGAAATCGGGGCGGCAACTTTGTGCAGCGGAACGACGGGCTGTGTCGGCGCGGTTTCATCTGCCAACAGTTTAGTAGGTTCGACCGTGCTTGACAGGATCGGCCAGATTGGCAGTATTCCGGCAGCTTTGAGTAACGGCAATTATGTAGTCATGGGTTCAAATTGGGATAACGGAGCTATAACCGACGCGGGGTCGATAACGCTTTGCAATGGCGGGTCGGGCTGTATCGGCACGGTTTCGCCGGCAAACAGTTTGGTCGGTTCGACGTCCGGTGACATGCTCGGCGCGGGCGCGTTTTCGGGCTTTGGCGGACTGGCAAACGGCGTAACTCCGCTGGGCAGCGGCAACTATGTAGTAAAAAGCCCGAGTTGGGACAACGGCCCAATCACGGACGCCGGTGCGATTACCTACTCTATCGGAAACGGCGCGACGATCGGCCCGATTGCCGCGAATAACAGCGTCCGCGGAACCATCGCCAATGGCGGAGCCGATCTCAACTTTTCCTTTGACGCAGGGCTCAATCAACTAGTGGTGGGTCGCCCGGCAGACAACATCGTAACCGTCTTTCGCCCAGCTTCGCCTTCGGCCGCTTCAGTTTCAGTGAGTGGGCGTGTAAGAACGACAAACGGGCGCGGCATTGCGAGGGCTCGGGTTTTAATTAGCGACATCAACGGCGTATCGCGGAGCACTTTGACGAGCAGTTTCGGTTACTACCGTTTTGAAAATATCGAGGTCGGACAAACTTACACAATCGAAGCTCGGGCGAAAACGTATTTCTTTAACGCGCAAATTATAAGGCTTAAGGATACATTGGTTGATCTCGATATTATTGCCCTACCCTAATAATTGGAGGTTTTCAGAATCCGAGTCGGCGCATCATGTTGGATTCTGATTTCATTTTGCGACAATGTTTACAAGTCGTCATGGCACGACAATAACTTTCGCGACAGTTTTTCCGTCGGTGTGCTCGCGGACTTTTTCATCCGATGCGGCCATTTTTTCAAGCTCTCTTCGTTTGAGGTTTTCGGTGCCACGAATATGGCGCTAGCGGGGTTTTTCCAGATTGACTCGCCGCAGCAAATCAGAGTATCGTGCAT
>JBOGOW010000331.1:0-4627 GCA_050748285.1 Pyrinomonadaceae bacterium | reverse complement strand
AACCGAAACGGGACTGCTGGAGGCCGAACTGTGTTGCAGAGTTTCCATCTTCACGCGCTTCTGTCATCCGCTCGTTTTTTCCTTGCCAAACGTTGGACTGACTGGCGAATCGCTACATGCGCGAGCCGGCAACGCAGGCGCTTCCCACAATTTTTTTTGTTCGAGTGGATGTTTATCGATTCTTGGACGACTTGGGACACTCCAGCTGCCGCCTCTTGTTTCGTAGAGAACCTTCCAGCCGGCCGCGAGCAAACTTGTTCCCGTTTCACTCTTGAGGGTGTAAGTAATTAATCGCCGAAATCCTAACGCCTTTGCAGCCCTCCATGCGGCGGCGTAAAGCTTGGAGGCCGCACATTTCGTCTCATCGGTACAGCATCGAGTTACTTCGAGCGTGTATCCGTTATCGAGTCGCCGCGACACGGGACGCCCGACAGTTACGATCCCAACGATCTTTTCGCCGTCGTTGACCGCAATGCCGAACTTCCAACCAACGGGCGGCCCGTGATGTGAGTGATTGCGTCTTATGAATTCACATGCCTCGTCAAAATCGATGGGCTGTAACTCTAGAGACACGGTACAAATTCAGAAGCGGCATTGACTGAACGGCTTCGGCTCGAAATATATGTCCCGCTCAATCCTGAAGCCGCTTACTTCTACTTCTTCGAGCTCACGCAATGTAAAGTAACCCCACTCGCTCTCGAAACCGATGACATATCCGAAGAATAGAAAGTCCTCCGCATCGGGCTGTCCTTCAGTGACGAACCATGTCCAGCTGGAAGTCGGGAAAAAGAACTTTGCATACACGACCGGATCGGACACATCCGATTGCCGACGCAGTTTGGGTATTGAACTCCGGTGAGCGTCATCAAGAAGTCTTGACATAAGTACTATCCTTTCTTTGGAATAGCAGCTGAGATCTGATCGGGCGTGCAGTACAGTGAGCGACTTGTACCGGTTTCGAGTTCGAAGTAAGTCGCGAAGCGCTTTAGCGATCTCGTCAGAAACATCGCGGTAAGCATCTCTGCCATCTCGACCGCAACACGCTGATTTATATTCAGACTTTGTTCGCCGAGTCGGATCCGATCAGCACAGGAAAGTCTTTCCGAGCTTTTCGAAAAAGATGGCTTATCTGCCTGAAGGAGATCGGGATGAATAACTGAAGGGGCCGGAAGCGACTTGCATATGCTCGTCCCCGTGAAATGCTGCCCCGGCTTTGTATGTTTTGTATCGGACCCGAGAAGAACCTGCCCGGAGGATTTTCCGTTACCTCCGTCAATCCACCAAACACTCGGGGCTTCTGGCGCACTGTAGCCGCGAAAACCGTTAATAGCGCTGTGGATGTCTTTACGGGCGAGATGATTATCTACGCAGCCGACCAGGACCGTAAGAGTTCGGTAGTCGGACGACGATGTTTTCAAATGCTTTTCGGGATCAAACTTTTCGCACGAGAAGGCCGCTTCAATTCCCCACGCCATCGTTATCCGCTCGGCGAGAGTTTGAGCTTTGAGCCGTCCAATTTCGGCAGCACAAAAGTTGCTTCGCGGGATATTTCCGCTTTCCACAGCGTCCGGATCAACAATGAGAAGCTCGACGGGTTTGTTCTGCATCTGCTTCAGTTCGCAGATCAGGCGTGCAATAGCAGGGATCGCAAAAGACCCGGTTCCGCCCGCCCCGACCACGATGAACCGCAGACTGCTGTACTCTCTCGGCATCACCACGGCCGCCTCGGAGAAACTGAGATCGATCTTCATCAGGACAACATCTCCACAAGTGCGTCTATCTCATTCAAATCGATGATCCCGTCCGGCATCTTTCCTACCCAAACGGCCGGGATCGGAACAAGATGCTCGTACACGCCGCAGCGGAACCGTATTTTCGGCTTATCGTGAACGTCTATGAGAATGGCGAATATTCTGAACTTGCCCCGTTCATCCCGATCATCCGCCGCGCTGAATTGGTTGGCTCCGGGCGGATGAGTATGCAGTTCGATGCAGCACTCGGAGTACTCCGGCAAGCTGTCATCGGCGATCGTAGCCATCGAACTCGAATTGCGACCGGCAGCTTTCCATTGCCAGGCGGCCAGCACATTATCCCAATAAATCAGATAGACCTCTTCCTTGAATTCGGCAGATGCATCTTTGTTCCGAGCATGCTGAAGGATCCCTCGCCAAAGCGATTCGCATATTCGCGGCCTTTTCCAGGAAACTCCGATCGAAGCATTCGGCAACCCCGATACCTTCTGGAGGCTCAGCGGCAAAGATACGGAGAACTCCCGACGCTCTGCTCGAAGGAAGAGACCGTTCCCTGCAAGGAAATACTCATACAGAGCCGCCTCGATAGGATCGTGCTCGCCCGCAGCGATACGATGCCCGACCAACTTAGGCAGTGCGATAAAATTCGATGACATATGACCTACATGGAAACTCAGTGTTGGAAACGGCTGTCGTAACGTGTCTGTTCGACGATAGTCTCCCAGGCATCTTCGACCGTTGAAGTGGTAGTGATCAGTTGAGGCGTCGGGAACTTCTTCACTTTGTCCGCCGCTATTTTTACCAGCAGATCACGAACATCGCTCTCGGTCTGGCATCTACCGGTAGAATGATCGCCGTTAAAGGGAGTTTCGAAGATGAGCTTCCACACAGCGCTTAATGACGAAGGATGAACCTCCGGAACTTCATTTTTCCCGAAACATATCTTGCCCGAACCTATGTTCGGGAGAGGTGCAACGGCGAGGTTTGTTTTTGCAGTAACGTGTCCGGATGTCGTCGCCCAAAGATGGTAATCCGTACCTTTTCCGAGGAGGATCAAGGTCGGGAGCGGAACCGCAAGGCTTTCCACACGTCCTCCCGGAAGCGAGACATGAATGCTTCTTACCGACGCCGGCTCGTAAGAGATGATCGCATTCCCCTCCGAAGCTTCTCGGTATCTAAGGACTTTGCGACCGAGCCATCCTGTGTCGGTATGGACTCCTCGGAATGCGCATGAAACCTGCTCGCTCGAAAGCGCCTTGATCGAGCAAGCCTCTTCGCGGAAATCGACGAATAGGTACTGTCCCGGAAGGAAATAAAGCGCGGCCTCTGCGTCCGGCGGGACACTCGAAAGCTGTTTCATATAGCTTGAGAATAAAGTGTATTCAGGCGACTGCGATACTTCCAGTGTTCCAAAACCGGATCAGCTCCGAAATAAATTGCAGGGCATCGCGCTCCAGACGTTCATCGAGCTTTTCCAGATTCTTGAATTCATCCGCCGCGGCTCGATAGGTTTCGGTGAGCAATTTGATCGTTTTTGCGTCCCACTCAAAAAGCTCGGGATACTGACAATTGGTGATATCGAGCCACGGGTTGCCGGTGGAATGGTCTACGAGTTTCAAGAGCTTGCTGTACGCCCTGGTCTTCGGGCTCTGCTTCTTGCTCCAGACCTTCGGGTGCGGTGATTTTGCGATCTCCGGCAGTTCATTTGTAGAAAGACCGAATTTCTCTTCGAAAAACCCGAGAATCTCATCATCCCGAAAATAAAAAAGCAGACCGGCCACATAACTGATCCGTAGGCTCTCAAAATCTATCTCTTCACAGCAAAGGTCGAAATTGAGCGGCATTATGGCGAACTGTTCGAACTCTTGTTCCGGATCGTCGTGCCAATACTCCAAAAGAGGAAAGCATTTATTGTTAACAAGCTCGAAGAGTTCGTTTACACGCTCGCTGTATCGTCTATACGTTCCGGCGCGGTATAGGCTGGCCCTCGACACCTTCCATTCGTCGGGAAACATCTCCCTGTAGAGAGCATATTTCTGCTGTTCCGCGAGAACTCGCGAGACAGTATCGCAAGCAGCCGCGGCATTGTGACTTCGAGCCTTGAAACCGAGATACTCAAGCGAATGAAGCAGCCGGTCGCAAAACGAGCGCCCGTTAGACACGGTGTTGAAGGCCGTTACGGTTTTTACTCTCGGGGCAGCGAACATACGATGTGCATCATCGCTATCAAAACCCACATGGTACGTACCGGATCGGGATCGGGATCGGCAGAGACTTCAAAAAGGCTTTTCGATGACCGTCGATCATCTCTATCTCGCGGGAACCTATTTCTAGAACCTTTTCGGCCTTTGCAACTTCCGCAACACTAAGTAATTCCGCTGCGTCTCTTCGCATCAGTTCGTCGGCGAGAATGATGGCCGGATTTATCTGCTCGGTTTCGCGGACGAGGATTTCCAACGGAGATTCTCCGTTCATCGGACTCCTTTATGCTGAGCACGTTTGACGATCGTAACCGTGAGTTTTCCGTCCTTCACCACGCGCGTAATGTTCGCATTCTCAATGGAAGCAAAGTGCGGCTGCAGTACGACCTTCAATGTCTTGTCCTCTTGAGCAAGCGCGGCGTCCAATTCGAAAGTCTGGCCTTCGATCTTTATCGTGGCCATTGCATTCGTCACTTGAGCAACATCGTTGGTGCCCGTTTCAACTTTCGATTCCACTACTGTGGCTGTTGCCGTTTCGTCAGTTTCAGGCTGAGCGCTCGTGGTTTGATTTTCGTTTTCCATAGTTTTTATGAAGCGAAAAGATTCTGCTGATCCTTTGCTGCTTCGGAATTCTCAGCCGTGTACGGAACCATCGAGTCATCTGAAGTCTTCACC
>JBOGOW010000330.1:0-4637 GCA_050748285.1 Pyrinomonadaceae bacterium | reverse complement strand
TCAAACGTTTCACAGAAACATAGATGCCCCGCGCAGAATCGAAACACCCGAGCGATCGGCAATTTTTAGAATCGCCTTTAGTTATTGAATTTTTTTGTGTTATTTCGCGTGAATTCGCGGTTCAAGGTTTTTACATCGGACTGAAACCACGAGCACGACACGAATGAACCAAAAAAGCGTTCGAATAATTTAGCTTACAAAGCACTAGGGCTTTTATGCCGGTCGCAGCGTCAATACCAAAAACATCGAGTTATCCGCAGCGGGAAGCGATAGCGACCCGAGCAATGTCGGCGAGTTTTCGGCCAATGTCACCCTTGCCGAAGTCAGTCCGATCGATTCGTAATTGACAACCGGTGCCAGTTTTGCGCCATCGGAAAACACTGCTGTTTTGATCGGAATGCGGGCGCCAAATCGAAAGCGTTCTAAAACCAACACGGTTTTTCCCGCCTGATTGCTGCCCGACCGAAGACCGGAGATCGACAATTCAAGGAAACTCGGCGTTTCGCTCTCAGAATTGCTGCCGAAAATATTCGAAACGGATTTGAATTCAAAAGTGCCGTTGTTCGCGATCCGCCCGACAAAAGTATTCGCAAGCCTGTAATCCGTAAAACTGTAATTCGCCTTGAGCATGCGCGCGACCGCGCCGAGGTTCTGCGGAATCGATTGACCCTGAGCCTTGTCGCCCCCGATCATCACCTGCAAGATCACGTCGTAGCTCTGTTCAATAGGCCGTTCCTGCGGACCTTGCGACAAAGCGGAAATGCCCGCCGCGAGAAGAATGAAAATCGATAAGGTAATAGAAATGTTTTTTCGCCGATTCATATTGTGGACTCCTTTTTATACTTTTAAAACTTCTACCCCTTAAACAAGTCGATCGCAAATTTGTTGCAAAAATGAAGCCGCCGCCGAAGAAAAAATGATAAATTAAAAATCACCTATGAATTTTCTTGCATTTGAAACGAATGTGCTCGGGCGGATCGAGTTTGAATCGGTCGCGATACCATTTGCCCACAATTCCGCTTTGGGCGTGGCATTGAAGCGGCGCGGCAAACGTGTTACGGCAAACGATATTTTGCAGTCCGGGTGGACGCGAAATCTGGCGGCTTTACAAAACAATACCGAACGATTGAGCGACACGGACTTAAACACCGTGCTAGCAGACGCCTACGTTCCTGGCTATAAGCTAACCAATCCGGCACTGCAAAATTGGTTTGGCGAAGTGGACGCGTGGTGGTTCGACAATGTCCGGCGAAATATCGACCGCCTCGAATCGCCATATTTATTCGCATCCGCCGCGAGTCTTGCAATGGAGGTTGGCGATTACGCGCTTTCGTTTGACAAAAACACGCGTGAACTGCGTCAGCCGCTTTCCGTTGTTTACCGCAGGCTTTGGGAAAATTCACCCGTACCGGTAAACAATAGTCAGAATAATAATTGCCAAAATAAAATCGCCGACGAGTTTCTTGCCGAAAGCATCGTTGAACTTATGTTCCTGGAATTGCCGCAAGAGCGCCCGACCGCTGAGCGTTGGCGCGAAGAATGGCTGCGCGGCAACGCCGATTTCTGGCCGGAATTAGAATCCGCCCGTTCGGGAAAACTCGACGGTGCGACCGAATCGAGATCGGGCTATTTAAAGATGCTTGAAAAAACTTTGTCCATCGCCTCGAACATAAAACATTGGGCCATAGCTCACATCGAGAATGCGTCGATTTCGACGCAGGATATTGTCGATACTGTAAATAAAATACGCCGTGTCGAATCGATCTATACAAAAGATTTCTCGGAACTTACGGGAGCGAAAGCGGTGATCGTTACTGCCTAATAGTAATCAAATTGTAGAAACGGCAGGATTGTCGCGTTCGCGCATTCCGAGTGTAAAATCTTCGCCGCGATGCCGTGCAAACCATACGACGCCGGCCATCGCGGACAATATCCCTGAGAGGACTGTCAATGTCATCGGCGAAATATAGAGCATCGCAACACCCGAAATATAGCTGAACGTTCCGAATACCGTTAGCTCGGCTCCGCGGTCGAGAGTGGAAATTCTGCCGCGAATATAATCCGGCAAACTGCGCTGAAAAAGCGTTTCCTGTACCGCGTATTCAACGCCAACTATTGCCCGCGAAACGAATGTGAAAATAAAAAACAGCCACAACGTCGGCATAAAACCGGCGATAGCAAACAGAATTCCGTGGACGATCAGCGCCCAGCCGATAAACCAGCCGTGTCGATTTTTGCGGTCGAGATAGATGGACGTGCGATGAGCGATCAACATTCCGAGCGTCAAACCCAAACCGCCCGCAGTCCAAAGCAGTGCGACCGCAATGTCGGGATTCCACCCATTTAGTGAAGCAAAATGCACGCCGCCGACTCGTTCAAAAATTATGTTGATCGCACCGCCACCGACCGCCCAGATGACGTTCATTAAAAGTATCGTAAACGCGAACCGATTAGTAAGAGCGTAATATATGCCCTCGCGAAGTTCGGTGAAGAAAGACGGACGTTCGGACGCTCCGGACATTCGATCGGCCGTGATCTTATCCCGCGTTGCCTCTTCGGGTATCAGCCAAACCGTATAGGCCGAGATCAAAAACGAAACGGCGTTGATGATAAACGCAATCTCGTATCCAAAGATCGCCGCCGCCCATCCGCCCAACGCCGAGCCGACAGCCATCAGCAGAAAGCGCGTAGAAAACATCAGCGCAGTTCCAGATAGCAAGCCTTCACTGCCTGTCAAATTCGGCGTCGCCGTATTTTTCGCGCCCTCAAAAAACGCACCGAATGTAGAAAGCAAAGCGGTGGCAACATAGGCGATCCAAAGGTCTTCGGCGCCAGAGACAAAAAGGAATGAAAGCGCAACTGCGACTCGCGCCAAATCTGTAAAGATCATCACCTGCCGCCGAGAAAATCTATCTACGAACGTTCCGGCGATCGGCGAAACCACGGCAAACGGCAGCATCCGACAAAGAAAAAAAATGCCTGCCGATATCGGGTTTGCCTCCGAAACCAGACGGACTATCCCAAGCCCGGCGATGAAATTGAACCAACTGCCGAGTTCGGAAATAAATTGCCCCGCAAGCAAATTGCGAAAATTGCGATTGCCGCGAATCAATTGTGAGTAGGTGAGCGATTGCATCGATGACCACCAGATTATCGTTCAGAATACTTTCATTTATATGCGGCGGGCAATTTCGGAATAGTGAATAGTGAACGAATAGCGAAAAACTTCCGAACCGCTATTCGTTATTCTCTATTCGCTATTCACTATTCCGGAAGGATTTGGTTTCCGATCTTAAGTTTCCACTTCCGCGAGATCCCCATTTGAGCGTCGTTTACGCCAGTTGCCGAATCTGCGAAGTGCGAGCGAGAATCCGGTCCACACAAGAAACGCACCACCGATGCAGGCGATGAAACCGATGAACTGTCCGACGATGCCGCCCGTTTCGCCCGTGTGCGTGAATCGAAACCACGTGCGGAGCTGCTGGGCGGAATTTCGCTCGCTATACGGTTCCCATTTCGCAATCGCCGATGTTTCGGCATCTACGGTCAAAGTCGAACGTCCGAAAATATTCCAATAAATGCCTTCGTCAATTGTGAAAACTGCTTTTTCATCGAACGGCAGCCGAAGCGATATCGACTTCCATGTCGGTGATTGTGCTGCCGCCGTTTGCCACAAACTATCGATTGCGGTTGGAAATTCATACGGCTTTTCCTGCTGCGGCTGATTGCTGGAGCGCGTCGGAGCTTCGTTTCCGGTCACTGTATATAGCAGTCTTCCCGCCCATTCATAAGATTCAACCGTCGCAGTCAGTGTGAAAATGAAAAGAAAAATCGAACACCAAAAGCCGGTCGTATTATGCCAATTGAAATTTCTCGCTTTGCCGCGAAGACCGCTGCGAAACCAAATCACGGGCTTGACCGTTTTCCAACTGAAATTTCGTGGGAACCAAATATAAAGCCCGGAAATCGAAAGGAAAAGAAAAAGTAAATTTGCCGCACCGGTTATTGCCTTTCCGATTGGCCGTTGATCGCCGGAAAGAGCGATCCACCTGTGCCATTCGCGAAGCGACGACATCATGCTGCGGACCGACTTGTTCCCGACACCGCGTTCTTCGCCAGAATACGGACCGATAAACGCCCAGCCGTCGCGTCCGAGATTTATCTGCCACACGGCGTTCGGCTCGTTTGTAATGAGTATCGTCGTAGGCTTAGCACCGGGCCGCGAAGCCTTTAGTTTGTCGATGATCTGTTGCGGCGGCAGCTTTTCTGCGTTGCTGCTTTCCGCCGAATATCGCGCGTTTTGCTCAGAAAATTCGATTATCTGCCGCTCAAACGCAAGCAGCGCGCCAGTAACGCACATTATGAAAATAACGACGCCGGCAGTCGCGCCGGAAATCAGGTGCATCCAGAAAATAACTTTGCGAAATGTTTTCATGAAAAAATCAGACGTCGGCCCAGCGACGCAAGAGGTTATGATACACGCCCGTAAGCTGAATTACCGAAGCGTGATCGGGCGTTTCAGCAGCGATCCGCTGTATCGCCGTGTCCATATCGAAAAGCAGCGTTCGCTGGCCGTCGTCGCGGATCATGCTTTCGATCCAGAAAAAAGACGCCAGCCGCTCGCCGCGCGTTATCGG
>JBOGOW010000329.1:0-4667 GCA_050748285.1 Pyrinomonadaceae bacterium | reverse complement strand
ATTGATTGAATATCGGGCCGCTGCGTTTGGTCGGCTTGATTATTTGCCGGTTTGCGTGATACGTTAAGGCATCTGGAAAGCGGAATTTCAATCGTCCACAGTAAAAAAATTGCGAGGGATATTTAATGAGTTTAGAAGCGCTCGGAATGGTAGAAACTAAGGGTTTCGTCGGTGCCGTCGAAGCCGCCGATGCCATGGTAAAGGCTGCAAATGTAGAGCTTATCGGCAAAGAATACATCGGTGCGGGCTACGTAACGATCTTTGTTCGCGGTGATGTCGGCGCCGTAAAAGCAGCGACCGACGCCGGCGCGGCTGCGGCCCGGCGCGTCGGCGAGCTTATCAGCGTTCATGTGATCCCGCGTCCGCATTCCGAGGTGGAACGCGTAATTCCGAAGGGCGGCAAGACCGGTTACAGCCCGGACGAAAAAGCACTTCAGGGCGGCGGCAAGCAGCTTGGTTCGGGTGCGGCGTCAACCGGAACGTCGGTTTCGACGCAGGGAAATAAATCCAAATCTCGTTGATCCATATTCTCCTAAATCGATAGGTTCGTTATGGCGGACAAAGATCTGGCAGCACAGCAGGAAAGTCGAGACGCGGTTGAGGCCGCGTTTCGTGCCTTTGGCGTCGTTGCGTCGTTCGGTCAGGAAAAGATCGACGCGATCTGCGATGCAATGGCGAATGCCGCATTGAAAGATGCCGAACGTCTTGGTCGTATCGCACAAGAGGAAACGGGTTTTGGCAGGGCCGAGGATAAGAAAGAAAAAAATCGGTTTGCTGCCGAAGACGTTTGGAAACATTTCCGTTCGATGAAAACGGTCGGCGTTGTAAGCGAGACGGAAAGCGTTGTTGAGATCGCAAGCCCTCGCGGCGTTGTGGCTGCGATTATTCCTTCAACAAACCCGACATCGACGGCGATCTTCAAGATCATTATCGCGATCAAATCGCGAAACACGATCGTACTTTCTCCTCATCCATCGGCGGCAAAATGTATTGCGGAAACGACGCGTGTTATGCGCGACGCGGCGGTCGCTTTGGGGCTTCCCGGCGATGCGATCTATTGCATTCAAAAGCCGACCATCGACGGAACCGAAGAGCTGATGAAGCATAAACGGACCGCCGTAATTCTTGCGACCGGCGGAACGGGCCTGGTTCGTGCCGCATATTCCTCTGGAAAACCGGCATTCGGAGTCGGCCCTGGAAACGTCCCGGTTTTTATCGAGAGAACTGCGAATATCCAAAAGGCCGTTGCAGATATTCTGACCGGAACATGTTTCGATAACGGAACAATCTGTGCATCGGAACAGTCGGTGGTTGTCGATGCTCCTATCGAATCGGCGGTTCGTGAGCAGTTCAAATTACAGGGCGGGCATTTTCTAAATGCCGATGACGCCGATAAGGTCGCAGCAGTTTTGCTTACGGCAAAAGGTAGTTTGAATTCCGGCATCGTCGGAAAATCGGCGGAGTATATTGCAAATCTCGCCGGTGTTTCTATTCCGTCGGGAAAGCGGTGTCTGCTAGCTGATTGTGCCGGCGTTGGACGGGAACATCCATGGTCGATCGAAAAACTTTCGCCGACGCTGGCGTTTTTTGTCGCAGATGGCGTTGAAGCCGGAGCGAATCGGTGCGAGGAGATTTTGCATTTTGGCGGCATGGGGCATACCGCCGGAATGCATACGCAAAGCCGCGAATCGGCAATAAAATACGGCCAACAGATGCCCGCCGCCCGCGTCGTCATCAATTCGCCGACAACTCACGGAGCTATCGGGCTCTCGACAGACCTTCCTCCATCGATGACCCTTGGCTGCGGTTCGTGGGGCGGAAATGTAACGTCGGACAATGTTTCTCCTATTCACCTGATGGACATAAAGCGCGTTGCGTTTGAAACAAAGCCTGTGAATAAAAACATTTCAAATGCTGTTGAAACTTTCGAGGCGCCAAAAGTGAAAACGCCTGTTCGACGTGAGGAAATAGCCGCGATCGTGGACAGGTTCTTGAGCGAGAAAATAAAAGATGTTCCGCATCCCGAACCTGCACCGGTTGTTTTACCGCCGGTGGAATCACCGGTCAAGACTGTGCTCCACGAATTGCGTCCGCAGTCGTTAACCGAAAATGGCGTCGATCGAACGCCCGTGGATTTTGTAAGCGAAACGGACGTTCGAAGCGCGATCGATAAAGGCGAGAAGATATGCATCAATTCAAAAACGATCCTCACGCCGTCGGCCCGCGATCTTGGTGAAGAAAAAGATGTCTTTGCCCGAATTTGAGCGAAAAATAATGCGACGATCAAAATTTATAGTACTGCTTTTTTCAATTGCGTTTGCCGGTGTCGACGTTTTGGGCCAGTCTGCTCCTGCTCCGGTAAAGACCTTCGATACAGTCAGTTACGGCTTTGTGATAGACAATTCCGGCTCGTATCGAACTTTGCTCGAACGGGTTATAAATCTTGTCGAAGAGGTCGCAAGATCGAATCGTGAAAATGACGAAGCATTCCTTGTAACGTTTGTAGATAACCCGAAAACGGTGATCCGCCAGGAGTTTACCTCAAATAAAAACGATTTAATTGACGCTGCGAACAATATGTATATCGAGGGCGGACAAACCTCGCTGCTCGACGCACTGCGGCTATCTATCGATTATTTTTCTGCGAATGCGAAGGAAGAACCGGATCGAGCGCGGGCGATCTTGTTTGTAACCGATGGCGATGACCGAAGCAGCGTTGCTAAGGTCGAGACCGTCATAGCGGCGGCAAAAGCGGCGAAGATCCGCATTGTGATCGTTGGCATGACGGACGATAAACTCGGCACGAAAATTCTTGACAGGCTTGCTAAGGAAACCGGTGGGCGAACATTCTATCCGAAAACCGCGAAAGAGACGGGAACGATAGCTGCGGATGTTGTCGCCGCGATACGTGGAAACTGAAATCAAAGAAATTGAAAATGTCGGAATTCGCGACGGCGGTCAGTGCGGCAAATGCGGCGTGGCTATCCGCGCGGAATCGCTATTTTGCTACAATTGCGGCGCGAGCGTCTCGGCAGCTGCGAATACCGATAACGGCGACGCCGATGCCGGGCAAAATGTTCAGCGATTTCCGCGATCGCGGGCCGGAAAACGCCCACCCAAAACGCCGGTTGAGTTCACCTGGCGACGCTCAGAAGGGCCTGGATTCAAGGTGCTTATTGTCGCATTGACCGCCGCATTTATCGTCGGCATTTTGTTGATATTGGTAAATTATTTGAAATAGGCCCAGACTGCGCATTAGAACATCTGGATTCTGAGTTTCCCGAATCAAGACTTATTCATGCGTATTTTATTTCGTGTTTTTTTGTGTATTTTCGCGGTTCAGTTCTTTTTCTGAAAGCTGGAACCACGAAACGACACGATAAACACGAAAAAATATGCAAAGTCAATCGGGCTTTTTCTAATGCGTAATTTCGGATAAAATAAAATCGAATCGAATCCAAATGGAGATCGCAATCGGCATTTTCTTTTTGGCAATATTGGCCGGCGTCGGCGTCCTTGCGATGCTCATATATTTGATATTTCGCAGGCGGAAAAAAAACAAACAGAGCTGATTCAAGAATTCGAACTTTGTTTCGTCTTGTAAAAACGACCATTAGATTCAATGGAATCCAACCGAACCCACATCACGGAACGAAGCGCCGTTGCTATCTAATGGCATGGATGCGCGAGATCATCGAACGCCGACCACTAACTCATGAATAGCGAAGAAATTCTATATTTGCTTCAGAAAGAAGTTGAAGGATACAACAAGATAATTGCCACGGATAAAGGCGAATGGATTGTCAAGGGTTTTATTGACATCTACAAGAATATTTATACAATTTCCGTTGACACAAAGGTCGTATCAAAGATAATCGAATTACTGCTCATTCCGCAATTCGAGAGATTTGCTCTTAAATACGATTTAACACTCGAACTGCCGCCACAGCAGAACTTTTACCCCGACTTGACTCTCATCTCGAACAAGACTGGTGAAAAATTCGCGGTTGATATTAAAAGCACTTTTAAGGATGACGTCAATAGAATTAAGAGTATGACGCTCGGAGCTTTTACGGGCTATTTTCGTAACAGGGAAAGCACAAAAAACACAAAGTATCTCTACGGGTCGTATTCGGCTCATTTCGTTTTGGGTGTTGTTTATTCTCAGGTCTATGAGAATCCAAACGAGAAGACAATCTATTTGCTTGACGAACTCGACGAAATAGAATCGGTAATCAAGGACTTTGAATTCTTTGTTCAGCCAAAGTATAAAATTGCATCAGCGAGTCCGGGAAGCGGCAATACCAAGAATATCGGCTCAACAAGGAGTATTGAGAAACTGCTAAATGGAGAGGGTGTTTTCGCCGCTTTGGGAGAAGATGTTTATGATGATTATTGGATGTATTATCTTACAAAAGACATGGCACAGGCTCTGGAAATTCCGAGACCATACACAAATCTAAAGACCTATTTGGAATACAAGGAACGGGGAATTCATATTCTTGAAGAGCACAAGGAAGAAATTCAAAAAATGAGTGAAGAAGAAGAAGAAGAAGAAGAAGAAGAAGAAGAAGAAGATGCCCAGAGTGAAGAAGAAGCTGAATAATGATTATGCGAATAATTGTCCCGCCACTTAAGAGCCGAGGAATAAAAACTAAGCTTGTACC
>JBOGOW010000328.1:0-4677 GCA_050748285.1 Pyrinomonadaceae bacterium | reverse complement strand
TTTGATGATCGCGCATTTCGTTCAATGGCGGCTGATGGGCACGACCGTTTCGCCGATCGAGCCATCCGAATCGATGTTCACGCTGCAAAACGGATTGGTCAACGCGGGGTTCATTTTCTTTTCGCTTGCGATCCTCGCAACACTCATTCTTGGCAGATTCGTTTGCGGTTGGGGCTGTCACATTGTCGCATTGCAAGATCTGTGCGCGTGGGTTTTGAAGAAATTCGGCCTGACGCCAAAACCGTTTCGATCGCGTCTTTTGGTTTTTGTGCCGCTGATCGTCGCATTGTATATGTTCGTCTGGCCGACCGTTTCGCGTTTGTTTGCGGCGGCTCCGAATGAAAAGGTCATCCCGCAGTTTACAAATCACATTATCACCACCGAATTTTGGGCCACGTTTCCGACGGTTGCAGTCGCAATTCCATTTCTATTTATCTGCGGATTCATGACCGTCGTCTTTCTCGGTTCGAAGGGCTTCTGCACATACGGCTGCCCGTATGGCGGCTTTTTTGGCGTCGCCGAAAGGGTCGCGCCAGGCCGCATTCGCGTAACCGACGCATGCAACCAATGCGGGCACTGCACCGCAACCTGCACCTCGAACGTAATCGTTCACGCCGAGGTGAAACAATACGGAATGGTCGTCGATCCGGGCTGTATGAAATGCATGGACTGCATCAGCGTTTGTCCAAATGATGCTCTGTATTTCGGTTTTGGAAAACCGGCAGTCGTCGTACCAGAACGCAAAGCTAAGAAAAATTTTTCTCTGACCTGGCCCGAAGAGTTTTTGGCAGCGTTTGTTTTCTTCGCAAGCCTGATGGCGGTCTGGGATGTATATCAACTCGTGCCGATGCTGATGGCCCTCGGCATCGCAGGAGTAACGACATTTCTCGCAATAAGCCTGTTCAAATTGCTCCGCGATGAAAGCATGTTCTTCTACGGGTTTACGCTGCGATCGGCAGGTAAAATAAAAACGGCAGGCTTGGCTTTTCTTGTTTTTTCGGCACTTTGGATCGGGCTGAATATCCACAGCGGATACGTGAGCTATCACGAACGCGCCGGTGCGATCGCGTATGAAAATATTCGCATTCCCGACGAACTCGCTCTCGCCGGCACTGACCCAAAACAATGGCTTAGTCCAACCGAACAGAAAAATATCGCCGCTGCAAAAACACATTTCGCCGATGCGTCTTCCGTCGGTCTATTTATTAACAAAGAAGCGCTTTCAAAACAGGCATGGGTCGAATATTTGGCAGGCAACACGGATCGAGCACTCGAATTGCTAGGCTCGGCGGCAGAGAATCAAAGCGGGCAGGGAAGGGCATTGAGCCTTTATTATCGCGGCGCGATTTTGAATAGAATTGGCCGCTTTCAAGATGCCCTCGCCGGCCTCGAAGCGGCACTGAACGAAACTCCCGATCTGATCGTTGCGAACGAGGAAAAAGGCGAATCTTTGTGGCAGCTTGGCCGAAGGGATGAGGCGGTCGCGGTCTGGAGCGAAACCGTGAAACGAAATCCAAATCTTCCGCTTGCAAATAATTTTCTGGCCGGTGCCGCCGAAATTTCCGGCGATTCGAACGCGGCTGCCGCATATCAAAATCAAGCAGACCGAACAACGCCGCGCGATCCATACTTTCACCGGATGCTCGGCCTGCGTCTGAATAACCTCGGAATGGATTCTGCCGCCGAACGCCATTTCCAAACCGCGATCAAGCTCGATCCATCATTCCGCTCACACTCGAAAGGTCGGTAACGCCTATCGTAGCGTGCTCCATTGCAGAAGCCCGCACGTAAGTAAGGGCGGTACGCGCATCTACGTGCAAACGGGCGACCTGACACCGCCCTTGTTTACACGCGGGCTTTCGCAAAAGAGAAGATGCAGAAGCCCGCACGTAAGTAAGGGCGATACACGCATCTCCGTGCAAAAACACCCCGGTCGCTATACCCTCTAGTGCTGACAATAAGATACCCGCCATTTACGGCACCGTTTCATTCACGACCTCAGACGGCGAACTGACATTGCCGAATTTGTCCGTAGCGGTAACGTAATAAAAATAGGTTTTACCTGATTCCACGCGATTATCGATAAACGTCGTCGCCGTTTGCAGTTCTTTCGTCATCAATTCCCATTCCGCCAGCGGTTTGTCGGGGTCGAGTGATCGATAGATCTTATATCCGGCGATGTCGTTTTCAGGATTCGGCGGAAAGAACAAGGAGATCGTAGTCGGAGTTGCGGCGATGGTTATCGATGTCGGGGCACTCGGTGCAAATGTATCGATAGGCGTTACGTTTGCGATCGGCGATTCCGAGCTTTCGACCGGCTCACCACCTGTGCCGACCGAAACCGAACGCACGAAATAGAAGTATTCCTTTGTGAATTCAAATGTTTGATCTTCAAATATCGTGGCGTTGACCGGCGTTTGATTGAGCAATTTTCCGGCCTCTTTCGCGGAGGGCGAACGGTAAATATTGTAGCCAAGTATATTCGGCGGCGTGGAGCCATCGATATTCTGAACCGGAGCGGTCCAATTTAATGTAACCGCATCTTGCGAGACCGAAGTCGAAAGGGAAGTCGGGGCTTCGGCAACCTGCGCCGCCGGTTCGAGCAAAAAGAAATTCGAAAACGCAGCTCGCTGTCCCGCGGCGTTTACATAACGCACCGAATAGCGCAGCCGAACCGGTTGACCGGCAAACTGCAGGGAATCGCGATAACTGACTGTCTTTAACCCAAAATCGGCGTCGGTTATCGGCATCGACGCGATCAGCGTGCTACGCGATGCAAATTCATCTTCGGACATTGCAAGCGGGGAACTCAGCTGTTCGGCAAGCCGGAAAATATCAACGCTCGCGATATGCTGCACATTTCCCGGCGCGGCATTTCGCGCAGGCATCTTCCACGAAATGATGACTTGGTTACCGCGCTGAAAAGCGGTGATCTCCGCCCGCTGCTGCACACGCTCTTTCGGCGGCAGCGGCGCACCGCGCTTACCGCAGTTTGTGCCGATAAGCACCACAAGTGCTAAAAGCGCTAACGGCGCTTTATTTGCGAGGTGCTTAACGAGAATTGTTGCCGATTCGTGAAGCTGCCAAAGTGCATATTGCATATGCTTATCTACAAAATATATTGCCGCAGGTTTTGATCCTGAATAATAGTGTTTAACCTTTCTGAAACGTATTCGGCGTCAATGATCTGGTGCTTTTTCTCAAGCTCGCCGCCGGCGAAGCTTATTTCTTCAAGTAATTTCTCAAGTAATGTATGAAGCCGCCGTGCGCCTATATTCTCAGTAGTTTTATTGATCTCAGCCGTTAGTTCCGCAAGGCGCGAGATCGCGTCTTCAGTAAATTCAAGCTCGATTCCCTCTGTGCTTAAGAGCGCCTGATACTGCTTAATTAGCGAATTTTTTGGCTGCGTCAGAATACGTTTAAGATCATCGATCGTTAGCGATTCAAGCTCGACACGGATAGGAAACCGACCCTGAAGTTCCGGGATCAGATCGGATGGTTTTGCGACGTGGAACGCACCGGCGGCAATGAACAGAATATGTTCCGTGTTCACCATGCCGTAACGCGTGTTTACGTTCGTTCCTTCGACAATCGGCAGAAGGTCGCGTTGGACGCCTTCGCGCGAAACTTCCGGCCCGCCGCTTCCCGTCTCGCGGCCAGCAACTTTGTCGATCTCGTCAAGAAAGACGATTCCCGAATCCTGCGTTTTCTTGATCGCGTCCCTCGTGATCTGTTCCGTATCGACGAGATTTTCCTGCTCCTCGCGCAGCAAATATGTGCGGGCCTCTGCGACTTTCATCTTGCGGCGAACGGTCTTCGTCGGGAACATATTCCCAAGCATATCTTTCAAGTTCACGCCCATTTCTTCCATTCCCTGACCGGCGACGAAATCGATCTGGGCCGATGGCCGTTCCTGCGTGTCGAGTTCGATAAGGCGATCATCAAGGTCACCGCGGCGAAGCTGTTCGCGCAATTTTTCGCGTGTCTTATTTTGCGGCGGCTCGTCGCCCGGCCCAATATTATCGATATTCGAATAGCTCATCGGCACCGGCGGCAGAAGCAGATCAAGCAGTGTTTCTTCAGTATTTTCCTCGGCACGCGGCTTGACGTCTTCGTATGCCGCCTGCCGTGCAAGATCGACCGCGACGTCTGTCAATTCGCGGATCATGCTCTCGACGTCGCGCCCGACATAACCGACTTCGGTAAATTTCGATGCTTCGATCTTTATGAACGGCGAGTCGGCAATTCGCGCCAAACGCCGAGCGATCTCGGTCTTGCCGACGCCGGTCGTGCCGATCATCAAGATATTCTTCGGCTGCACGTCTTCGGCGATCTCGGTCGGCAGCTTCTGCCTTCGCACCCGATTGCGCAGCGCGACCGCCACGGCACGCTTTGCATCCGTCTGGCCGACGACATATCGGTCGAGTTCTTCTACTATCTGACGCGGCGTCAGATCGTCAAGTTTTGGTTTTGCAGCGGCGGTTTCACCGCCTAAATAAATTGCCATATCATACGGAGCGAGGACACTCCTGTCCGAAACATTCAGCATCCGCGCTATTCAATTGAGTCTCGCTGAATTTAAAATGAGAAGAATATTTATCCACTAAATCACATCTATGAAAAAGACTTCGGTGTCAAGGCAGAGGAATGCCCACACTCGAAGTTTCCTTCAAGTAA
>JBOGOW010000327.1:0-4677 GCA_050748285.1 Pyrinomonadaceae bacterium | reverse complement strand
ACAGGGATACGGCAATAATCGAGAAAGCAGGAGCGCAGCAGCTCGAACCATATTTCGCTCAAATCGAACGGCTCAAAAATAAAGATGATCTGGCAAGATTGATCGGCGAGTTTCACGGGTCCATCGCAGGGCAAGCGGTCTTTCTTTTTTACAGTGATGCGGATGTCGAAAATCCCGGCAACTCGATCGCGGCCTTCAAGCAGGGCGGACTCGGTTTGCCGAATCGAAGCTATTATATGAAGGCAGATGCCGAGTCGGAAAAAATCCGCGACGAGTACCGGCTGCACATCGAAAAAATGTTTCGTTTGGTGGGGGAAACCGAATCTGTCGCTAAGGAAAACGCAGCCGCCGCGATGAAACTGGAATTTATGTTTGCGATCAACTCGATTACGGCGGAAGACGAGCGCGATCCGAAACTCACCTTTCACAAAATGAATCTCGCGCAGATCCAAAGACTCTCGCCGCACTTTAACTGGACAGCGTACTTCGACGCGCTCGGTTTGCCTCGCAATCAAGATGTTAATGTCGTCACGCCCGACTTTTTTATTGCCTTAAGCGAAATGAGCAAAAGACTTCCGCTTAAAGAATGGAAGGCGTATTTGAAATGGAATGTGCTGATGACCAACGCTCGATTTTTGAGTTCGGATTTCGAGGGTGAGCATTTTAATTTCTTTGAAAAGACTCTTAGGGGCGTGACGGAAATGAAACCACGCTGGCAGCGTGTCGGGGAGCAAATCGAAAACTATTTGGGTTGGGCGTTGGCTGCGGAATATGTCAAAAGGAATTTCACCCCTGAGGCTAAGGTCAAGATGCTTGTAATGATTGCAAACATCAAAGAAGCGTTCGCGATGCGAATCAAAGCATTGGATTGGATGAGCGAGGAAACAAAGCAAAAGGCACGCGGCAAGCTCGATAAAATCAAGGTTCGCGTCGGCTACCCGGATAAGTTTCCCGATCTGTCGAAGATCGAAATAAATTCGTCCGGGTATGTCGCCAACGTCGTCAATGTCAACCGATTCGATGTCAAAAAATACATCGCAAGGCTTGGGAAACGAGCTGATAATTCCGATAATTCCGGCGGATTCGGGATGACTCCGCAAACTGTCAACGCCTATTACAGTCCGCCGGACAACAAAATCGTTTTTCCCGCCGGAATTTTGCAGCCGCCTTTTTTTCACGAGTCGTTTGACGATGCCGTCAACTACGGCGCAATCGGCGGCGTTATCGCGCACGAATTTACGCACGCTTTCGACGACGAAGGCAGTCAATACGATGCTGACGGCAAACTTAGCAATTGGTGGACAGCCGAAGACTTGAAACGATTTCAGGAGAAACAAAAACTCATCATCGAGCAGTTTAACGCCTATACTGTTTTAGACGATCTGCATTTGAACGGCACATTGACCGTCGGCGAGAACATCGCCGATTTGGGGGGCCTGAGCATAGCCTTTAGTGCATTTCAATTGCAGCAGGCAAAGAACGGCAGGTCGCCCGACATTGACGGTTTTACGCCCGAACAACGATTCTTTATCGCATGGGCTCAAATGTGGCGCACCAACACGACCCCGGAAGCGATTCGTCTAAGAATTAAATCTCGCAGAACATCATACGCTCCGTTCAGAGCTTTCGCACCGCTTTCAAATCACGAAGGCTTTTTTAAGGCTTTTAATTTGAAAGAAGGCGACCGAATGGTGAGAAGTGATAAAGAGCGAATTGAAATTTGGTAGGCGATATTAATAACATCAATGACGCATTGAATTCGGCCTCCAGCGCTTTTCGGAATCATTCTAGACCCATGAATTAATGAAGAAAAGAACATTCACTTTTTTGATGACTATTCAGTCTCCATACTAAGTCAAGGCGGGTACTGTACGCCGCGCCATCGAGGCCACCATTGCCGCTTTGGTTTTCTTATTTTCGCGGTAGGTGGTTTGTAGGCGTTCCCGACGGTTTGTTTTTACGTTATCGGGAACAACATCCATAGAGAATGAAACGGCCTGATTTTATCCGCAACGTGAAGGATCGCATATGAACTATTTAAGTCTCGGGCTAGCGGCCCTTGGCGGCACAGTCGCCCATTTCACCTTTGGTCTCTTAGTGTTCTGGCTGGTGCCAAGTCTTATCGATGAGGCCCACAAGTATCCGGCCGTATTCCGACCCAAAGAAGAAATGATGACATTTATGCCAATTGGAATCGTGGGAATTTTCATATCGATTCTGGTTGTAGCCATAATTTTCGCAATGATGGGCAGATCGGGCATTGCTGAAGGTGCTCGCCTTGGCGTCCTCATCGGCGTTTTCGCCGTTTGCGCTGTGTTGCACAACTACGTGAATTTAAATATGGGGCTGAATCTCGCTCTCGGACAGTCTGCGGCCTACTTTGCCCAGTGGATTATCGTCGGAACAGTGATCGGACTTATTTACAGGCCGCTCGGGGGCTGATAAGCAAAGAACTCTACATAGAATCCAACAGTTGGGCGCACCTCTGGTTGTGTTAGCGTATGTTAGAAGAACAAAGCCAAAGCCATCGTTTTTCGGTTTTACAATGAACTTTGGAACGAGCGAAATCTAAACGTTGCCAATGAGATTTTTGCGGATGACTGCGTGACGCATCATCTTCAGTCCGGCGCGGAAACTGTCGCCATCGCAAGAAACCCCGAAGCCTTTAAGCATCACGTTGAAGAATGGCTCGCGGGATTTCCCGACTTGCGCTTTACTGTTGAGCAGATGCTAGTCGAAGATGACCGCGTGATGACTCAAAGCGTGATGTACGGAACGCACCCGGGCGCTTGGCTTGGCATCGCGCCGACGAGCAAGCAAGTGAGCGTTCGCTTGTCTGTTATCCACCGCGTGCTAGATGGAAAGACTGTCGAAGATTGGGTTTTAGTAGAAGCGTTGGGATTTTTCCAGCAACCCGGACTTGTGTCGCCAACGGGAAAAATCTTTTCGCAGTAGCAAATGAATGTAATGGACGCATCGACTCAATGAAGGATTTGTGACAGGCACTTACGCAAGTCGTTAGCGTGAGGGCGGAACAGGAGTTGATCTAATCGGCTTCGCCCCACATCATCTTAGTCGTTGGGCATCTATACCTTGATACTAAAAGTTTATGGTTTATGAATAAACTTCGGATAGTCATTAAACGCGAATATTTGACGCGGGTAAAGTCAAAGGGTTTTGTCATTAGCACAATTCTTATTCCGCTTTTGTTGATATCGGTAATTTTCCTACCTTTACTTCTGACAAGCAAAGTAACCCGCATTGATTTAACGGCGATTGTTCTCGACCAGACCGGAGATGCCGCTTTGTATGAACGCGCCGAAAGTTTGTTGACGGCGGATAATGCGCGGTTCGACCGGATTCGGATGAAACGCGAAGCTGTCGGTGATGAACAACTTGAAGCACGTCGGCAGGGGCTTAACAGTGAAATCAGCGAGGGCAAACTGGATATTTATGTAGTAATTCGGCCATCTGTCTTTGATGAAGCCAAAATCTCCTACCACGCAAAGAACATCGGAGATTTCATTACCGAAACACGCTTTGAAAATGCCTTTAATACGGCACTCGCCGAATTACGAATGAAGCAGTCGGGACTAAATTCGCAACAGATCAGCGAGTTGAATCGGAAATTGGTGTTGGAGAAGTTTAATGAACGCGGCGAGAGTGAAAATCGTTGGAAAATCGTGACGGCTCTAATCTTGATGGGCATTATCTGTCTGACGGTTTTCGCTTATGGCGGTAGTATAATGAGCGCGGTTATCGAAGAAAAACAGTCTCGCTTGATGGAAGTATTGATTTCTTCTATTGCGCCGTTTCCGCTGCTGCTTGGCAAACTCATTGGAGTCGGGCTGGTCGGCTTAACGCAATACTCTATCTGGGTGTTTTGCTCAATTCTTTTGAGCGTCTTCAGCGCGGCACAATCATTAGCGTTTTATCAATTCAGTTTTCCAAACATCCCCATTTCGCTGATGCCTTTCTTTGTCATTTTTTTTCTGTTGGGCTACTTCCTTTACGGAACTCTGTATGCGGCGGTTGGAGCAATAGTTTCAAATGAAGAAGACGGACAGAAGATGCAAATTCCGTTGCTGATCATAGTATTTCTAGCCATGGGTGCATCAAGTTTGGTTTGGCGTAAACCGGACAGCGACTTGGCAATCGCAATTTCAATGTTTCCGTTCTTCACTCCTTTCGCCATGTTTTTGAGAATTGCGCTTCAACAACCTCCGTTATGGCAGATTATTGTTTCGATCATTTTGACGACAACGACAATTTTAGGAGCCGTTTGGGTAGCCGCCAAACTTTATCGTGTTGGTGTGCTGATGTATGGCAAACCGCCAACAATTCCCGAAATTGTGAAATGGTTAAAATACAGTTAGGCATAAGACATCTAAACGAAAACCGTCGCCCCAAAATCATTGGACGGGACGGCGCGGGAAGCAGCCTTTTTTTCTAAACAAGGATCATTTGCTACCTTAGCCTTTGTGGTAACGGTTTCGCCCAACGTCAATTCGGTCGTTCGACGCTTCATTGTTTTATAAAGACGGTGCGAAATAATGAATGATTTTCTTTCCAAATTTCAGGAAAATCTAATTTTATCTTTGTTTCCGCACGGCGCACAGATAATAAAGGCAAGTTATTTCCAGCGTGATTATTTGCCTTCTCGGATGAGGGTGCAGG
>JBOGOW010000326.1:3607-4686 GCA_050748285.1 Pyrinomonadaceae bacterium | reverse complement strand
ACCATACGCAGAACCCGAAACGACGTCGTATATTCCATAGATCTTTTGCGGACTAATAATGGATTGCAATATTGCGAAAAACGAATAAGGAAATGCGAATACCGTAACGATAGTATAAAGGCGCTTTATTCGACCCGAGCTGTTAAGACAATAAAGAAGCACGACAAAAAAAACCGTTAATGCGACGAACTGCAAAGCCGTTGACCATGTGGCAAAAGAGTCTTGCGATATCGTATTCGGAATTCCTTCCAAACCTGCAATAGCTGCAAGCGAACCAAATGGGACCAACTGAATAAATGCGTAAACTGCGGTACCGATCAGCGGAAGCTGAAGCATTTCCTTACTGAAATGCAGTCCGCCGGAATCCCAACCGTCGATAGCCCAAGCGATCCCCGCAAGCGTGACCAAAATGTAAAAGATCGCGATAACCGGCTGATGCACGCCACCGTAAGCGACCGCAGTAAATATCAACGCGGTGCACAACAGGACAAATGCGGACTTATTTGCGATGGTCATCAAAATAAGTTTCTGGTTTCTGGTTTCTGCCTACTGCTTACTGCTTACTGCTTACTGCTTACTGCTTACTGCTTACTGCTTACTGCTTCGCTCCTATAATCGGCTTAGTCGAAAATCATCGTACCAAAGCGTGCCGGCGATCGGGCACTGTTCGCCGCAGTTCGCTCGAACGGTTCGAATGATAATTCCCTCGACGCCATCGGGCACGGCAAATTCAACCGCAACCTCTTTCCAATCCTGCGACCCGATCGGGAACGGCGGACTAGACGCGATTACAATGTTTGTTTTCACGGTCGCCACTTCGAGAAACGGCGGGCCGCCGGTTCGCAGCTCGTCAGTTCGCAACATAAACTTAAGCCGATATTTTTGTCCCGGAACGGTGGTTATAATCTGAGCTATATTGTAAAGAGTCGGCTTTATATAATTTCGGAAACTGACTTTTAACGAGCGTTTACCCTCGAATTTCACCTGCGAATCCGGCGTTGCATCAAACTTGCTGTCGCTGCGATAGATCAGCCACCCATAAAGTGTTTCGTCAGGATCGCCGATCGAATTCTCAAAGC
>JBOGOW010000326.1:0-3597 GCA_050748285.1 Pyrinomonadaceae bacterium | reverse complement strand
CCGCCGTTGTTCACGGTTTCATCCGCGACGCCGTTTGCGATGCCGACATCGCGGGCAATGATGAGCGATTCGCGAACCGATCCGATCCCGTATAGATACCACGCCATTTTGTGCGCGATCACGTTGTAGTATTGCTTCTGCTCAGGCGAAAGCGTGTTCCAGATACGCAAAGCGTCTCCGCCGCGATCTCTCTGCGTGTAAAACAGAGCGAGATTTGCGCGGGCATCAGCCGTGTCCGCTGCAAGCTCCTCCACCTGCGAAGTATCTTTTCCAAAAAAATCCCAGGCTAACGAATACACTTGATCGCGAAAGGCGGAACTTGTCTGCGTCGTCAGCTTTAGTTCGGCCTTCGCCTCGTCTATCCGATCCTGCCGAAGAAGAAAATTTCCCAATTGCCAATGCGGGATCGCGTAATTCGGTGCGAGTTTGATGGAACGCCGGAGAGCGGCCTCAGCTTCTGAATACCTTTCGGATTGCTCATAGCCACGTGCGAGTTCCGTCCACATTCGATAATCGTTCGGCGTGCGGCGAACCGCAGCTTCAAGCGAGGCGACCGATCTTTCGACGTCTTCAGACTCAAAACTTTTCTTATAAACCATCGCCGCCAGCCACCTCGGCTGCGGGTCGTTAGGCGCAAATCGGATCGCGACATCGGCCACGTCGCCCGCATCTTCGCGCGACGGCGACGTCAGTTCGCCGAGCATATTGCCGATCTGCGTGCGAACGCCGAACCAGCCAAAAAAGCACAAACCAACGATCGCCGCAATAACAGCGATTCGATGTTTGGTACTTTTCGTTTTTGCAGCAGCCTCTGCGATGGGCGTTTTGGTCATTTGTAAAATTGGGCGATCGTTTCCACAACGTATTCAAGTTGCTCAGGTTTAAGCTCCGGAAATATCGGAAGAGCGAGCGTTTCTTCAGCTGCTTTTTCCGACACAGGCAAATCGCCTTTTTTATATCCGACGTAAGCAAAACATTCCTGCAAATGAAGCGGAACCGGATAATAGATATCGGTCCCGACGCCTTTTTCAGTCAGAAATGCACGGAGCTCATCGCGCCGTTTTGGCACTCGAACAACATACTGATTATAAATATGACGACAGTTTTCGCGTTCATGCGGCAGCGCGATTTGCTCGGTCAAACCGGCATTGGTGAACAACTCGCGATATCTGTCTGCGTTCGCTTTTCGCTTGTCCGTCCAGCCATCAAGATGCGGAAGTTTTACACGCAAAACCGCGCCCTGAAAACCGTCAAGCCGCGAATTCAAACCGACCCATTTGTGGTAATAGCGCTCCTTTGAACCGTGAACGCGAAGTGCGAAAAGCCTTTCTGCAATCGTGTCATCGTTAGTCGTAAGAAATCCGCCGTCGCCCATGCCGCCGAGATTTTTTGATGGATAAAACGAAAAACATCCTATCTCGGACATCGCTCCTGCTCGAACGCCGTTCTCTTCGGCACCGATTGCCTGTGCTGCATCTTCTACCAGCGGGATTTTATAATTCGAAGCTATTTCGCGCAATGCCGTCATCTCAGCACATTGCCCATAAAGATGAACGGGCTGGATGGCTTTCGTGCGTTCGGTGATCTTTACTTCGATCTGCGAAATATCCAGGTTGTATGTTTTCGAGTCGATATCGACAAAAACCGGCAAGGCACCGAGCCGCGTTATCGCGCTGACGGTTGCGAAAAAACTATACGGCGTGGTGATAACTTCGTCGCCAGCCTGAACATCAAGAGCCATCATCGCAAGCAGAAGCGCATCGCTTCCCGATGCACAGCCGATTGCGTATTTCGTCCCGCAATACGCCGCAAGCTCATCCTCTAGTTCTTTCACTTCGCCGCCGAGAATAAACGCATTCGTATCAAGCACGCGCCCAAGTGCCGCCTCGATCTCCGGTCGGAGTGAATGATTTTGTTCCTTGAGGTCAAGAAGTGGTACGTTCATTGTTAGAATTTGCCACAGAGGACACAGAGTTTTATCACGGGCAGAAACGCGAGTGTTAACGGCGTGCCCCTCACGAATAGAGTCGCACGCTCCTTCACGGTCGTGTTTCTGCCAAATCGCCGCCCCGATAATCTTTGAGGTTAGGTCATTTTAATGCATTGTAGTCGCCGCAACCAAAATCAAAAAAATCTCTGTCCCCTCTGTGGCTAAATTCTATACAAACGAACTCGGATTTGCATTTAGGGGCTTTGTTTTTTAGTCTCGAAATAGATGATCGCCGATAAAAAAAAACGCACTGCCGAGATAATAAAGCGTCTGAAAAATGAGTATCCGGACGCGCATTGCGCGCTTGAGCATTCTAACCCGTTCGAATTGATGGTTGCGACGATCCTTTCGGCGCAATGCACGGATGAACGAGTAAACATAGTAACTGGGACGCTGTTTCGAAAATATCGTGGTCCGCAGGATTTTGTAGATGTTTCGCAGGAAGAGCTTGAAAAAGATATTCACTCGACCGGTTTTTTTCGCAACAAGGCAAAGAATATTAAGGCGGCGAGCCAGCGACTAATCGAAGTTTACGGCGGCGAAATTCCGCAGACAATGGAAGAGATATTGACGCTCGGAGGCGTTGCGCGAAAGACGGCGAACGTAGTATTGGGAAATGCGTTTGGAATCGCGAGCGGCGTGGTGGTCGATACGCACGTCGGTCGTCTATCGCAGCGACTCAGCCTCACCAAAAACGAAACTGCGGAAAAGATCGAAAGAGATCTTATCGAACTTGTGCCAAAAAAACATTGGATAATGTTCCCGCACTGGATAATTTTCCACGGCCGACAAATCTGCAAAGCTCGAAAACCAAAATGCACCGAATGCGTTCTCGCCGATATTTGCCCTTCGTATGCGACATTCGCGGACAAATAACTTCCTTTTCAGAATAGGTGATAATCCATGGTTACTTAATAGAACCGGTGAATTCGAATTTCCCGAATCAAAACCTATTCGCTTGTTTTTGTTTCGTGTCTTTTGGTGTTTTTTCGTGGATCAATTCTTTTTCTGAAAACCGGAACCACGAAACGACACGAATAAACACGAAAAATCACTCAATAGTAATCGGGCTTTTCTAACAAGTAATTTGAGATAATTCAATTATCAGTCTTCACTTATTCTGAAGGTTTCGAAGGCGTAACCGGTTTTTCGACCGATTTGCCATTTTCCGATATTCCAAGTTGAGCCATTATCTCCGGTATGCTGATGCCGAGAGCCTCAAGCTGTTGGAGAAATGAAAACACGAGTGTTGGGCCGGTCTGGGCAAAGCGGTTGATGCCGCTCGTTTGGCCGTCGCCATTGCCGTTTCCGCCCTGATCGATCATTACGATCTTGTCGATCTTGCCGAGCGGTTCGGCGACGGCCTGAAATACGGGAGCCGATGATTCGATGATCGCCGGAAGTTTTTCGAGAACGGTTTGCAGCCGTGCAGCGTCATTGAATTCGCGCCAGGCGGCGGCTTTTTCCATGATCGCCTTTGTTTCGGCTAGGCCCTGCGCCTCGATTGCCTTCGCTTCCGCAAGTCCCTTTGCTTCCATCTTTTCGGCTTCTGCCAAACCGACGGCACGGATCTTTTCCGCCTCTGCTCTGCCTTCAGCTTCGACCGC
>JBOGOW010000325.1:0-4691 GCA_050748285.1 Pyrinomonadaceae bacterium | reverse complement strand
TCGCATTGGGCCAAGGAACCGGCACGCGATGCTGAATCTTCGAGATCGAGAAGTATCGCCGCACGCGACTGGTCTTTCATCAAACTTAATTCTTCATCGCTTACGCCTTCGCGAACCACACGCGCTATTTCAGCAACCGTTATGTCAACAACTTCCTCGACCTGCGTCGGCGACGTCGCCACGCTAACGGCAAAATAACCGCAATCGCGAAACATCACGGTCGAGGCTCCGATATTGTAAGCAAGCCCGCGTTCCTCGCGTACCTTTTGCCACAAACGGCTCGACGTGCCGCCGCCCAGGATGCTTTCGAGCAGATCGGCAGCGTAACGCCTCTCATCCCGCGCACCGACAAACGGCACCGCGACGATAAGATGAGCCTGCTCAAGATCGGGGCGATGTTGGACGACGACCGGCGCCGCCGGAACTGGAACGCGGACATTCCTGTCCGCATTTGAGTGTTGCGGACAGGAATGTCCGCGTTCCACTAATTCCAAAAGCAGATCATGCTCGATATTTCCCGCCGCTGCAACGATCAAATTTTCAGGTGAAAATGCACGTTCGTGAAACTTGTGTGTGCTTTCGTGTCCAAACGAACGCACCGTTTCCGGCGTTCCGGTTATCGACATTCCAAGCGGATGCGCTGGGAAAAACTCGCGATGGAAAATATCGCTCAAAACCTCTTCCGGCGAATCTTCGTTCATCTTCATCTCTTCGATGATGACGCGCTGCTCGTTTTCGAGATCGGTTTCATCGAATCGCGGATTAGTGAGCATATCGGAAACAAGATCGAACGCGCGTTCGGTCTGTTCGTCGATCACCTTGATAACAAAACCTGTTTCTTCATACGTCGTAAATGCATCGAGCGCGCCGCCGAGTCTGTCCTGTTCTATTGCAATGTCCATCGCCGTGCGTTTCGCCGTTCCCTTAAAAACGCAGTGCTCGATAAAATGCGTGATGCCGTTCAGTTCGTTCGGCTCATTCCGCGACCCAAAACGATAAAAAAACCCAACCGTCACCGACCGCACACCGGGCATGTAGTCCGTAAGAACGACCGGCCCATTTTCGAACCGCGTTTGATTTATCTTGCTTTTCATTACTATAAACAGGTAAATTATGACAGCATAATAGATGCGAATGGTTAGAATTCCAATAAAATTCGGTGAAATTAATTGATTTCGTGATAAATTACATCATTTCCTTACAATAGAAGTAATTTTAACCGACGCTTCCATCAATGAGCGAACCAATTACAGAGGAAACCATCAAAATCGATGACGGCGTTAAAACGTCTGCCGCGACAAACGGCGACACTCATGAAAAGCCGTTATCGACAAATGATTACGTTATAAGCGGCAAACATCAGGCCGCGGTCGAAACCGAAACAGTCGAAGCGGAAGCGGAACCCGATGCCAAAAAGCGGAAAAAACTTCCGTTTTATATCGCTGGGGGCGTTTTGCTGGCGGCTGCCGTGGCGGGTTCGATCTACTGGCTCTACACGCGGCAATTCGAATACACCGATGATGCCTTCATCGACGGCGAGATCGTGCGCATTAGCCCCAAGATATCGGCTTATGTCGCAAAGGTTTTCGTTAAAGAAAATCAGTTCGTGAAAAAAGGCGATTTGCTTCTGGAGTTGAATGTCGAAGACCTCCAGGCTCGTCTCGAATTTGCTAAATCTCAGCTTAGCGCGGCCCGTGCGCAGCATGAACGAGCGCAGGCCCAGACGGATCTGACGCGCGTCACGGCCGGCGCGTCTCAACTCGAGGCGCGCTCGAATTTGCGGACTGCGCGCAGTAACGTACAGCAGACGGGAATGATCGCCGAGGCCAAACGTAACGAAGTAAAGCAGGCCCAATTGGCGGTCAAGACCGCCAGGGCAAAATTTGGAGAGGCACAGGCGCGAGTTCCGCGTGCTGAATCGAATCTTCGGCTTGCCCAGATCGAATATGACCGGAGCCTGGATCTTTTTAATTTCGGTTCGGTTTCCCGCCAAAGCCTGGATCATGCTGAAAACGCCCTCCAGGCTGCGAAGGCGGAACTTGCCTCGGCCAAAAATCAGGCCGCCGCATCTGAATCTCTTATTGAGGAAGCCGAGGCCGGTGTTGTGGTTGCGGAGAACAACTACAAAAGGTCTGTTGCAGAAATAGACAGCAGCCGATCCGAAGTTGACGAATCGTTGGGCAGACTAAGAGGCGCCGATTCCGCCCCTGAAAAGATCGCTGTCGATGAATCCGGGGTCGGAACCGCACAAGCCGGCATCGAACAGGCCGAGGCAGCCGTGCGGAGCGCCGAGCTTGAGTTGTCATACGCACAAATATTCGCTCCAGAAGACGGTTTTGTGACCGGCAAAAACGTTCAGGAAGGACAGCTTGTCGAGCCCGGAGTTGCTCTCATGGCAATCTCGCAGCCGGGTGTTTGGATCGTTGCGAATTTCAAGGAAACTCAGCTGGAGCGAATGCGCATAGGGCAACCCGTGGATATAAAAGTCGATGCCTTTCCCGGCAGGGTCTTTCAAGGCAGGATCGAGAGTTTTCAGGCTGGAACCGGGTCGGCTTTCAGCGTTTTGCCATCGCAGAACGCAAGCGGAAATTTTGTAAAAGTCGTTCAGCGTGTACCGGTCAAAATTGTTTTTGATGAAAAGCCCGACGATGTTCATCTTCTTGTTCCGGGAATGAGCGTACAGCCGCGTGTTCACGTCCTTTAAGCGTTTGCCGTGAAAAACCAAATTTCCCGCATTCTACGTTTCTGCGACAAGCCCATTAAATTCTATGTCCGCCGAAGCAATGGCACTTGAACCGCCCGCCGAAAAGAAATCTTTTTTCAGTTCGCACCCGCTGTTGATGGTCGGCGTATTGACCATTGCCAGCTTTATGGAAGTGCTGGATGCGGGGATCGCAAATGTCGCGTTGCCGAATATCAGCGGCAGTCTTTCCGTAACACCCGAAGAAGCGAGCCTTGTAACAAGCTCATATCTGGTCGCAAATGCCGTCATTGTCCCGATTACCGGCTGGTTGTCCACCTATTTCGGTCGCAAGCGACTTTATATGACATGCGTGGCGATCTTTATCGCGGCTTCTTTTTTATGCGGGATTTCGACAAGCCTCGAAATGCTCGTTTTTTTTCGCATCGTGCAGGGTTTGGGCGGCGGCAGCCTCGTCGCGTTGGAACAGGCCTTTATCGTCGATCGCGTGCCGGAAGCTCAACGCGGCATGGCCTTTTCGATTTATGGTGTCACTGTCGTCGCCGCTCCGATCTTTGCTCCGGCTCTCGGCGGTTGGCTTACCGATACTTACAGCTGGCATTGGGTGTTTTTTATAAATGTCCCGATCGGCCTATTGTCCCTTTTCCTTGTCTCGACGCTGCTGACCGAACCCAAAGCCACGACCGAGGAACGAAAACGCTTGCGGAAATCGGGTCAAAGGATCGATTGGGTCGGGATACTTCTGATTACCATCGGCGTAGCGGCGTTGACCATAGTTTTGGACAAGGGAAATAACGAAGATTGGTTTGCGTCTAATTTCATAATTATTTTTTCGATAATCGCTTTTGTCGCGTTGGTCATCGGCGTGACGTGGGAAATGACGTGTGAAAACCCGGCGGTCGATATTCGGCTGCTCGCGAACCGAAGCGTCGGCGGCGGCGTGATCGTCGTATTTGTCATCGCGATAATGATCTACGGCGGCTCGCTGCTAATCCCGCTTTTTGCCCAGCGAATGCTCGGCTTTACCGCCCAGGATTCGGGGCTGATAAATACCGCCGGCGGAATGGTTTCGCTGATTATGATCCCCTTAGCGGGTTTTATGATGAAAAAGATCGATTCGCGGTATTTGGCCGCTTTCGGTCTCGCATTCAGCGCCTTTGCGATATGGAATTTGACCGGCCTGAATCTCGAGGCGGGCTATTGGGATATGGCTGTCCGGCGCGGAATTCAGGCCTTCGGAGGGGCATTTCTGTTCGCGCCGGTGTTGTCGGCGGCCTTTCGCGGCGTACCCGCCGGAAAAACCGATAACGCCTCTTCGCTTATTACTGCGGCCGCCAGTTTGGGCGGAAGTTTCGGCATCGCTATTCTGACAATGCTTTTGGTGGACAACACTCAGCATCATACACGGGTACTCGGCGGCAATGCTTCGCCGTATAACCCAAACTATGTCGATTGGCTCAGCCGCGCTACGCAGGCTTTTCAGGACAAGGGGATGTCCGCCGTCGAAGCCGCCGGTGCGGCACGCTCGCTGATCTGGAACGAAATTCAGCGACAGGCGGAGCTGCTTGCCTTCATCGACGTATTTTACGTAATAATGGCGATGCTTATCTGCGCGATCCCGCTTGTATTCTTATTCAAACCAGGCACGAAAGCCAAGAAAACAGAAAGCACCTAAACCCTGAGAATACAAATTTGAGGCTTAATAGACATTTTTAATGGTGAAATGGCTGTAATGGATTGATAGCATTAGCTTTGAGGTAGGTCAAAGGTAATGAATAAAAAAAGTGTTATTACTGTGAGTCGAAAATAGTAAGAAAATACGGGTTTGTTAGAGGTATGAATGCGTGGTGTGCGGACGACAGTTTGTCGGCGGAAAGCGGATTGAAAATGGGATTTTGTGGCGGGAGTACACCGAGGGAAAGCAGACGTATGAGCAGCTTGCACAGAGGCACGGATGCTCGGTTCGGACGATCCAGAGAAGGCTTGACAG
>JBOGOW010000324.1:0-4703 GCA_050748285.1 Pyrinomonadaceae bacterium | reverse complement strand
GGATACAATCCGCGCTTTTTTAGAAAGTGGATGGAAAAACGGAAACATGAAACAAAGAAAGAACTAGGTCAGGATTTTGCTCTTTCAGAATTTTTAGAGTTCTTTCTCGGCACTCATCCGCCAACCTCTCAGCGAATAACGGGCCTTAAATGGGAGGCCAATTGGGTGGATATGCCTAAAAAAGAATCGCTGCACAATAGCCCGGCCTTCGATGCAATGAAGACTGCATTAGCGAAAGTATGATCATATGTCGGCTGGTTAAAAGGATCTTAGCCGCACGGCAACCAATAGCACTTGCCGGGCATCAAGAGTTTATTGACAGCATTGCCGGAGTAACGACCGGCACTTTTCCGCGCCAAATCAACTTCTCGGAGGAATCTTTTATGCGTTCGATCTTTTCAAGCTCAGTTGCTTTTCTACTTGTAATCGCCTTTGTTTGTTCACCTGTTTGGGCAACTTGCGGAGGTGGCGGAGGCGGCGGTGGCGGCGGCACATCCGGCGGTGGTGGCTCGAAAGAGACGAATCCAGTTGTTTATCACGTGCCGTGGAAAACACCGGCGGTCGGTAAATCCAAACCGGCAAAAGAGGGATTGGTTCTATACTGGTTCCCGGCTTCTAAAGAAGAAATGAAGATCTCGCCGCTCAAGGAGTCGCGAAATCTATCGCTATATGCGGGACAGTGCGTCTCGATGCAGCTTGGGGATAATACGACTGAAAACGGTGACGCCTTGATCGGCGAATCTCCGCTGCCGGTCGCGGTGCTTGCGACGCCTGAAGGCATGGTCGTCTCAAAGGTTGAAAGTCTGAAGGGAAAACTGAAATTGCTCGAAATCGAAAAGCTTGTCGCGGGCGAGATCAAACAGCGAGAAGCCGCACTTGATGCGAAACTGAAAGATGCAAAAGCAAAGGCGACGGTGGGCGACAATCCGGGAGCGGTCGAACTTTACAAAGCCGTGGCCGCCGAAAAATGCATGTTCGCAAAAAAGGCGAAGACGGCCGCAAGCGAATTGAAAAAACTCGGAGCTAATAATATCGGTTCTATTCCCGCATCGCCGAATTTCAATCCTAAAACCGGCGCGTTGATCGTTCAAACAATGAAGCGCGGCCTTATCGCCGAAAACAAGGGAAATTATTTGCTTGCGAACAAATATTATTCGCGGGCTCATCGACTCGATCCAGCCGACGCGACACCGCTCCGTTATTTGGCCGAGCTCCAACGTCATCACATCGGCGATTGGGATAAGGCGAAAGTTCAATTTAACGAGATTTTGGATATGCCGAACGCCGATCCGCTTTCGCGTGCCGTCGCGTTTCACGGACTTGGTAAGATCACCATTCACGAAGGCGAATTCAAAAAGGGTCTGCACCTGATGGAACAATCGGTTGAAGAGTTTCCGATTGCACTCGCGTATCGCAATCTCGCGGTTTATTGGAATTCCGAATACGAACTTGCGAAAGCTAACGAATACACCGATCTGGCACTCGCGATGGATCCGAAAGACCCGTATAACCTCGTTTTCGCCGCAGTTTATATGGCTATGAACGGGAAAAAGGACGAAGCATTAAAAATTGCAAAAGCGAATATCAACCTGATGCCCGCGTCGTATAATCTGGCTGCGATTTTTGCACAAAACGGGCAACGCGACAAGGCTCTGGAATTGCTGAAACGCCATTTCTATCAGTTCGAGCGTTTCCATGCCGTCCGCGAAAAAGAAATGATGGAAGCCCGCGTCGATGCCGTTTTCGATTCCATCCGTCAAGACGCTGATTTTCTCGCTCTTACAAAATTAGCCGACGGCAAACTCCCAATGGTAATGTCGCCAAGCCAGACCGCAACCCCGATGCGTATGGACAATTGACCTCTTTTCGGCAATTCAAATTTGACGCATCTACTTATCAAACGCAGTCAGAAAGGCGGGCTTAAACCCGCTTTTCTCCGTTTCCAAATCAATTCAATATCTCTCCACCTAACGCAGTCAGGAAGGCGGGCTTGCCCCCGCAACTCTCAATTTCGAAACCAACCCACCGGCAAACAATCTCAACTCAACCAGTCGCAGTCAGAAAGGCGGGCTTGCCCCGCTTTTTTAATTCAAATTTCGTCGATAGATTTAATCAACTTCTTGGGTGCCGTGTTTCGCCAGGCCGCGTTCAATGCTCGACGCACTGAAGTCTCTTCGGCAAGTTCCAGTGTAATGATCGTCGCGCCGCCCTTTCCCCAGGCACCGGCGGCGGGTTTGAACGTTTCGGGCTCATTCGTCAAAAACCAGGCCTGCTGTTCCGCGTTCAGCTTTGCCATTCCCCAATCCCCGTCCGGTCCAAGCGTCGCAAATATCTTGCCGCCAACCCGAAAATCAGGATGCCCCATATGCGCCGATTCAACCGCCTCGGGAAATGAAAGTGCAATAGTTCGAAATTCATCGGGCATCATAATTTTCAGATAGGCACACTCGCAACAGCTTGTGTTTCCGCCTAAAGCAGCGTTCCCTTAATCCCGACCGGCAGCGAATAAACCGAATCGTTTGTGGCGAGGATCATGTCGCCCGAGCGTGTGAAGCATAGGCCGACGATGTTGTTGCCGCTGACGAAGAGTTCAGCGGATTCAGCGTCGGGCGAGATGCGGACGATGCCGTGGCGGCCGCGGTAGCAGGCAGCGACGTAGAGATTTCCTTCGGCGTCGAAGGCCAATCCCTGCGGACGACCGAGACCGCGAAAGAATGTCGTTACATCTCCTTTGCGGTCGATGGCGTAAATGGCGTCGCTGCTCGAAAGTCCCGGCGCGGAAACATACAGCTTTCGGTCAGTGCCGAACGCGATGTGATAGGCAGCAACCGAAGGTTCCAGGCTCGCAAAAACCTGCGCGTCGTCGTAACCATTTATTCGAAAGATCGTCCCCGAACGATCTCCGACATACATAACGCCATCTGCATCGAAAGCAAGTCCCGTCGCAATTCCCAATCCCGAAGCGTGGATCGAATTATTCCCATTTATGTTTACGACCCAAACTTCGCCATCGGCACGGTTGGTTACATACATTTTACCGTCGGGGCCGAATGCGATTCCGGTCGGATTCAAAATCGGATCGGGCAATTCGTCGATGTAACCGCCGGTTTCGATTCTATAGATCGTATTCTCAAGATGCTGTCCGCGTGCGCCCGAACGCGTCGTTATAATTGAGTCGTCATTCGGGTCAACCGCCGGATTTGCAACAATGTGCATTTCGTCGGCTTTCAGACCGGCAACGTGAAGCTGTTGCGAATCACTGACGATCTCGCTTTCAGCCGCGCCCACCGAAAGTTGCAGTTTTGCATGTCGATACTCTTTTATCGATGAAGGCACATTTGCGATAACGCGATGCGACGACGACGCGGTTATTCTGCACGGCTGCGAATCGACCAGACACGCAAACGCCTCACCGCGCTCGGGCCGAAAATCCTCCGCCAAAACCTCGATCTCGCCGCCGGGCAGCACATACTCCGGCCGCACCTTTATGATCTTTCCTACATTCCCCATCTGAAGCATTGATTCTACGTTTCGACAGCAGCTAAGTCCATTTTCAACACAGGAAACGAAGCCAACGGTCGATTTCGAAACAGCGAGAATGCTGCAACAACGTACCAAACGGTAGCACCGAGACCTAACACTCCGAGCCTGCCAGACGTTTCAAGAAACAAATAATGTGCAAAGGTCAACGCACAAGCCGCTGCAGCAAGTCCAATCGCCAATTTCGTTCTACCATTGCGCCAATTGAAAAGCGGGACAAGCCAAACAGCGAGCCACCAGAATACGTAATAGTGTCCGCGAAACACCGGCGAAACCACCAGCATCATCATACATGAAAGTGAAAATACTGCTGCGAAAGCAAGTTTATCCCCTTGCCGAACGACGAACCAGCCGACGCACAATAACAGACCAAACAAGCAAATCTTTGCCCAAGTTAATGCTGTTTCCACAGATGGATCATCCATTGTCATCGTTGTGTCCGACGTCGCAGGATTGTCCAAAATTCGGTCGTCCTCCGCTCCACCAAAAACATACGCCGACCAATTTCCGAAACGGTAAACTGCGTTGCCGAGACTCTGATTGCGGATTACATGCAAACTAAAATCTTTATCATATTTGCCGTCTCTATTCGTAAGAACACTGGCGTACCAAGTCTGTAAATGTCGTGCATTCGTTTCCGGCCCAACAAGCAAACTTGGAATAATAATTAGAAAAAACAGCGCACCGGCAACGAAGCCAAGCGATAGGTGAACAAAACGCCAAACGAAATCGCTTTGCCAACTTCTGAAGCCGGCAGCGAACAAAAACATCAAACACAAAAACCCAATCGGCAATAGCGGTATAATCTTAATAACGACAGGTAGTGCCAATAAGACTCCTGCAATGACGGCGCCCAAAAAGGTACGGCTAACCAAGGCGCACCGAAATCCTAATATAAGAAAATAGAATACGACGATATCAACCTGTCCGCGTTGAAGGCAGTTCAAAACGGGCAGTAAAACGGTCGCGCCCGTGAGCCATCTGAGATAAGGTGGACCTCTATCGTTTAGAGGCGAAAGTTCCTCAGAATCAAGCTTTTTATTTAGCCAATTCAAAATTCGGCGACTCTCGGCGAAACAGCCAAAAAGCGCCAGCAAACTTATTCCAAACCAAATTACCGCTTGCCATTGTGAATCGATATACGACAACGGCGCCATCAAAAT
>JBOGOW010000323.1:0-4703 GCA_050748285.1 Pyrinomonadaceae bacterium | reverse complement strand
GAATATGAGCGGGGTAAATTGGCGATAACCGGCGCCGACGGCCAAACGGTCAATGCCAACTATGAACGGTGGGTGAACCGAGGCGAACCGGGCAAAGACAAATTCAGGCTTGACCAGGAACTTCCGACCGCGACCTATGCGATGGTTCGTGACGAAGGCAAGGTCTTTGGGATATACGATGACAAGGTGTTTCAGCCTCGCGAGGACGCGATCGCTTCATTTCAGGATCGCTTGATTCACAGCATCGATTCGCTGCTTTGGTACAAGGAAAACGGTTCGAAGATCGAGCTTGCCGGCCGCGACAAGATCATGGGCGTTGAATTTCACCTTATCGATCTGACCGACAAAAACGAAAACAAAACCAGATATTACGTAAGTGCCAGATCGTTCCGCGTGATGATGCTTGATTACGAAACCGGAGGCGTAAAATATCTGCGAAAGTTTCGCGATTATAAATACGCTCAGGGAGTGCTTGTTCCGTATATTACGGAGCTTCGCGTTGACGGAAAGATTATCGAAGAGACGCGCGTCGGCACCGTCACGTTTGGACAGAAACTCGAAGACGGCCTCTTCGCCGCAAATGTAGGCTAACGTTTTTTTCACACAAGACGCGAGAATATTTTCGAAAGCGAAAACCCTCAGCATTACCGCCGAGAAAACCGCAACATACGCAGACAAATTTCTTGAAGCAATCTAAAAAAGATCCTTTTTTATTCAGTTGATAATTAGTAGTTGAAAGTTGATAGTTGCGATTCCGAACTTTTAACTTTCAACTACTAACTATTAACTGGACGCAATAAAATGTGCGGCTTTGTAATTGCAGCACGACCATCTTCCGCAGGCAAAATCTCGTTGATTTTCTTACTCTCCATCGTTTTTTTTTTGCAATCTAATTTTTTTGCATTCGATCGCAGTTAATATTCATTCGGCTCGCTGCGTTTCAAAGCATGGCGACAGTCTGCTACAATTTCATCGATTCACATTCGCAATAAAAAAATTGGAAAAGGAGCTTCGATCATGAAACGGATTGTTTCCATCGCATTGATGTTGGCCATGTGCACGACGATTTTTGCACAGGGCCAATTAAATAATCAGCCGCAAAGTCCGGGAAATACGGGCAAGACAAAACCCGCAAACAGCAAGAATATCGAAAAGGGAATCGATCGATCTGAAAGCCAGCCGATCGATCAGGCTTATACCGATTCGATATTAAAGAACACAACCGACAAGATGTTTCTGACCGAGATAGTCGATCACCTGCCGGCTTCTACGACGGTTCCATCGCCCGATAAAGTGATCGGGTATCCGGTCGGCACGCCAAACAAACTGACATATACAAAAGATCAGTTTCGGTATTATCGCGAGCTTGAAAAAGCGACACCGCGCGTGAAAACTTTTGTTGCGCCGGAACGCAGCGAGCAAGGACGCGAGCAACTGCTTGTTGCGGTTTCGGACGAAGCAAATCTCGCCAAGCTCGCACATTATAAAGAGATAACGGCGAAGTTGGCGGATCCGCGGGTTACGAATGAAACGCTTGCAAATCAGCTTGTTGCCGAGGGCAAGGCGATATATTGGGCATCGGGCTCGATACATTCGCCCGAAACCGGCAGCCCGGAAATGCTTATGGAAATGGCATATCGGCTTGCCGTCGAAGAGTCGCCGTTTATACAAGCGATTCGGAAAAATGTGATCGTGCTCATTACGCCGACGCTTGAGGTCGATGGCCGCGACACGATGGTCGATCTTTACAATTACAGAAAAGCGAACCAAGGCAAACGCTCGCCCGGTTTGATCTATTGGGGCAAATATGTGGCGCACGACAACAATCGCGATTCGATGGGGATGGCACTCGCGCTGACGCGAAATCAGATGTCAACATTCCTCGATTTTCACCCGACCGTGCTTCACGATCTGCATGAATCGGTGCCGTTTCTCTACACCTCGACCGGAACCGGCCCGTATAATGCGTGGCTCGACCCGATCGTCGTAAATGAATGGCAGGAGCTTGCGTATCACGAGATACAGCAGATGACCGAACGCGGTGTTCCCGGAGTTTGGACGCACGGTTTTTATGATGGATGGGCGCCGAACTATATGTTCTACGTCGCGAACGGGCATAATTCGATCGGCCGCTTTTATGAAACGTACGGTAATGGCGGTGCGGACACGCAAGATCGAGTTGTCGGCAACCAATCGAATCGAGATTGGTTTCGGCCAAATCCGCCGCTGCCGCGCGTAAAATGGTCGATCCGCAACAACATCAATCTTCAGCAAAGCGCGATCCTGATCGCGATGAAATATGTTTCGGATAACAAAGAAAAGTTTCTGAACAATTTTTATCTGAAGAGCAAGCGGTCGGTCGCAAAGGCGAAAACCGAAGGGCCGGCGGCTTACGTTTTGCCTGCCGATGACACTCGTCCCAATGAAGCCGCCGATCTCGTCAACCTTTTGAAATTGCAGGGCTGCGAGGTGCATAAACTCGCGAAGGATGCAGAGGTTAAGGAAGGGAAATTCGGTGCCGGCAGCTACGTTGTGCGGATGGATCAGCCTTATTCACGGATGGCTGATATGCTGCTCGATACACAGTATTATAACGTAAACGATCCGCGCCCGTACGACGACACGGGCTGGACGCTTGGGCCGCTGCGTAATGTAAAAACCGTTCGCGTCAAGGACGAAAAAATACTCGATGCCAAGATGGCGATCATCGATGGCCCAGCGAAAGTTGTCGGTAACGTCGATGGCAAAGGAAACGCCGGATTCGTTGTAAACAACACCGCCGAAAGCGCGACCGCGCAGCTTCGTTACCGTTTGAAAGACGTCAATTTTAATGTAGCTGAAGCGGCGTTCAAGGTCGGCGACAAAAATTTCAACGCCGGTTCTTTCATTATCAAAGCCGAAGGTAATCCGTCCGATCTCCGATCGCGTCTTTCGCAGGAAGCCGGCCCGCTCGGTGTAAATGCGCTTGCGGTGGACAAGATTCCCGATATTGCGAGTCACGCAGTCGGAAGCCCGCGGATCGCGCTTGTTCATACATGGCTGAATACGCAGGATGAAGGCTGGTATCGCATCGAGCTGGAACGACTTGGTATTCCATACGATTATGTTTCCGATCAGATGATTAGCCGCACGCCGAACCTGCGTTCGAAATACGACGTGATCATTTTTGGCCCGATCAGAACATCATCGCAGAATATTGTTCGCGGCAATGCGAAATTCAGCGATTCGGAAGCGCCGATTCCCTGGAAGAAAAGCGACTTGACGCCAAACATGGGTCTTTCGCCTGATCAAACCGATGACATTCGCGGCGGTTTGGGTATCACCGGCGTCGCGAATATCAATGAATTCGTCAACGCCGGCGGCTTGTTTATAACGGTTGCGGATAATGCCTCGCTGCCGATCGATTTTGGAATGGTTGCGGGCGTGTCGATCCAGGATTCAACTCGGCTTCAGGCGCGTGGTGCGGTGATGAACACGGTTTTTGCCGACCGCAAAAGTCCGATCGCGTATGGCTATGACGAAAAATTGGCGGTTTATTTTAATCAGTCGCCGCTGCTTCAGGTTGCGACGTTCGGTGGCGGGCCTGGCGGCGGCGGCTTTGGTGGACAAGGAGGCGGGGCGGGACGACCGAGCGGTCGCGGCGCGGTTGACGATCCCGACATTGTTCAGGGACGCAAACCGCCGGAGACGGGTTTGCCAACGCCGACGCCCGACCCGACGAACATTCCGCCGCTTGCGTCGCGTCCGCGTGTCGTGCTTCGCTTTGCACCTGAAAAGGATTTGCTCGTCAGCGGAATGTTGGCCGGCGGATCCGAACTTGCCGGCAAAGCGGCGGTCGTTGACGTTCCGGTCGGCAAGGGCCACGTCGTGATGTTTGCAAACAACCCGATGTGGCGGCATCAAACGCACGGCAGCTTTGCGCTGTTGTTTAACGCGATCCTGAATTTCGACAGCCTCGGCGTCGGACGAACCGCTCCATCACCAAAAGCAGCGTCCGAACCCGGCGATGAAGACGATACGCATTAGTAGAAACATCAAACAAAAAAAAAGAGGATGTCTGAAAAGTCATTTTTGAAGAATCTGTAACCACTAAACTACACGAAAAAACACAAAATAAAGTCTAAAATGTCTGAATTTCGTGTATTTTTGTGTAATTTGGTGGTTACCTCTTTCTGCTTTACAGCCAACCGCCAACAGCTCACGGATTTACGGTAACGTAGGTTGGGTCGGATGGGATGCCGACGGGTTCTGTGCCTTTGTAGAGTAGGGCGCGGACGAGGATGCGTTCGGGCTGGTTTGGGGTTGTCGGTGTGACGGTAATTTCGGTTGGGTTTGAGGTTGCGATGACGGTGTTTTCCCAACTTGCAGAACCGGATCGCTGAATCTGCACCTGATAACGTTGTCGATAGTCCGCATGTCCGTAGCCCGCACGTAAGTAAGGGCGAAAAGACTGGAACGCAGGCATCCTTGCCTGCTTCGAGTGCGGAGTGCGGAGTGCGGAATGCGGAGTGCGGACAGGAATGTCCGCGTTCCATTGCACAAGCCCGCACGTAAGTAAGGGCGGTACGCGCATCTCCGGGCGGAGTGCGGAACGACTGGAACGCAGGCATCCCTGCTTGCTTCGCGTGCGGAGTGCGGAGTGCAGAATGCGGAGTGCGGACAGGAATGTCCGCGTTCCATTGCACAAGCCCGCACGTAAGTAA
>JBOGOW010000322.1:0-4721 GCA_050748285.1 Pyrinomonadaceae bacterium | reverse complement strand
CTGCTGCACGGCGAATTCCCTTGCACAAGGCGGCCCCGCTCTCGGCGCCGTCGCCACCGAAGACGCGATCCGCGAGGTCGTAATGTCCGGCGGCTTTACGCAATTTCGCCGTGCCACTGAAACGCCATTCAATCGTATTTTCGAAGCTCGGAAATAGTTTTTCGACATGTGTAATTGGAGATTAATATATGAATTCCCCCATATCTGGTTTCTCGTATTTTAGAAATGCCGTGTTTATATCTGTTGCAACGGTTTTCGTCTTGATGGGCTTGGTCGCTGGATCTGCGGTAAAGTCGGCATCGACGTCTTTAGACGATTTACATGCTTCTGCAACGCCGACCCCAGCGGCAAAGAAAGTTTTCTCGAGCTTTCGAGATGTTTCCATTGGAATGACCGCCGAAGAAACAAGAAAAGTACTCGGCGAGGCAAAGGACAGCTCGGATACCGAAGATTTTTTTGTGTTTTCGGATAAAGAAACCATGCAGATCGTTTACGATGCGAATAAGAAGGTCGATGCGATCTCTATCACGTTTTATGGCGATCTTGAAAAGGCGCCGGCTTTGAAGGAGGTTTTGGGCGAAATCGTTCCGGCAAAAGCCGATGGTTCAATATTCAAAATGGTACGCTACGACAAAGCCGGATTTTGGGTCTCTTATAGCAAAACGTCAGGTGACTCCCCAACGGTCAGCATTACTTTGAAGAAGATCTAGGTCTTGCAGACTCCCAGATTTAAAAAGCCGCCGGCGTGCGGCTTTTTGCATTTGTTTCAAACATAAAGTTCAACTAGAATTCAAACGACCACTTTGTTCGAGTCCTTACTTGAAAATTGCTCTAATTATGACCCTTATCGGAATTCCCAAAGAAATTCATCCCGGTGAAAAACGAGTTGCCGCCACGCCGCAAACTATTCTAAAGCTGAAGAAGCTCGGTTTTGACGTTGCCGTCGAATCCGGCGCGGGCGACGCCATAAATTCATCGGACGCCGAATATCAGGAGGCCGGTGCGTCGATAATTGCCGATGCAAAAGAGCTTTGGGCATCGTCGGATGTCGTGATGAAGGTGCGCCCGCCGGAGCTTGACGAAGCCGATCTTTTGCGTGAGGGCGGCTGGCTGGTCGGGTTTATGTGGCCTGCTCAAAATCGCGACGTTATTGATCGTCTTGCGAAAAAGAAAGCAACGGTTTTTGCGATGGACAGCGTGCCGCGAATCACGCGTGCGCAGAAAATGGACACGCTTTCGGCAATGGCGAACATCGCCGGATACCGCGCGATCATTGAAGCAGCGAACAACTTCCCTAGATTTTTTACAGGTCAAATAACCGCCGCCGGACGCATCGATCCGGCGAAAGTTTTAGTAATTGGTGTGGGCGTTGCCGGGCTTTCGGCTATCGGCGCCGCAAAAGGTTTGGGTGCGATAGTGCGAGCGTTCGACCCGCGTTCGGCGACGAAAGATCAGGTCGCGTCAATGGGCGCCGAATTTCTCGAACTCAACGTTGAAGAAGAAGGTGAGGGCAAGGGCGGCTACGCGAAAGAGATGTCCGACAGCTTTCTCAAGGCCGAAATGGCGCTCTTTGCGCAGCAGGCGATGCAGGTCGATATCATCGTAACGACGGCTTTGATTCCCGGCAAACCTGCACCGAAATTGATTACAAAAGGAATGGTCGAATCGATGAAACCCGGTTCGGTCATCGTCGATCTCGCCGCCGAACAGGGCGGCAACTGCGCACTGACCGAACCCGGCAAAGTCGCTCATCACAAAGGCGTCACGATCATCGGCTACACCGACCTGCCATCGCGAATGGCGTCGATGTCCAGCCAACTCTACGGAGCGACGGTAACCGCCCTGCTCGAAGAACTGATTAGGTGCGCGGACACTCCTGTCCGCACGGACGCCGCTTCGGCGTCCGGACGATTTCCCGACGACAGAGCCGCCGATGCGGACAAGAGTGTCCGCGCTCCGCTTCTCCACGTCGATCTCGAAGACGAAGTCGTCCGCGGCGCGATAGTCCTGCACGAAGGCAAAATGATGTGGCCGCCGCCGCAACCGCCCGCACCGCCCGAACCCGGCGTCCCGACAAAAAGCTCCGCAGCTCTGTCAGCACCGGGAGCAATAGCGACCGTGCCCGATAGAGGCGTCAATCCATTTTCCCTGATCGCGATCGGAGCAGTTTTATTAGCAATCGGTTTTTTTGTTCCGACAAACGAAGCCCAGTCGAAAGGAAATTTGTTAAGCCATTTAACCGTATTCATCCTTGCGGTCTTCGTCGGCTTCCAAGTCGTCTGGAACGTAAAACCCGCGCTCCACACGCCGCTGATGAGCGTAACCAACGCCATCAGCGGAATCATTTTAGTCGGCGGAATGCTCCAGCTTTCAGGAAATTTAACCCTTACAACCATCCTCGGCGCCGTCGCCGTCCTAATCGCCACGATCAACATCGTCGGCGGGTTTATGGTGACAAATAGGATGCTGGCGATGTTTAGGAAATAAAGGGAAATGGAGCGGCCTGGTTCGCCGTGAAACATTGAAGAAGGAGAAACGAAATGAATTCACCAAATGCAACGCCATCTGCTTGCCACCTTCTATTTCGGACGCTCTTAGTAGCAATATTTCTAATAGGCTTGCTGACACAGACGTTTGGGCAAGCCACTCCGGGCCAGGCGTTTGTCGAATTTAAGTTGAATGGTCTTGGGTCTTTGCTGATACCTGACACTATGGAGCTACAAGGTGGAGCATACAAGAAGCTATCAGATGGATATAGCAAGGATTTGGGCTACGACGTATCAGGAGAAGTTATTTTTCAGCAAAAAGGACTCAATGAATTTAATTTCAAAGACAACAAAACCTACGCCCGTGTGATGATTGGCACCGAAATTGGTACGCCAGATTCTTTCCAAAAGCTTTCGGCCAAGATCAAAGCCACACCCAGAGAACTTGAGATATTTGGCTCGGCGTTCAAGAAAGAGATGGTCGAATCATTCGGTAACACGGGCCTTCGCCTAGTTCGATGGGACGGCGCTTCTGTCGTTACGATCAATGGTCAGAGCGCCTTGAAGTTTGCCTACCTTCGTCAGTTGAATGACAACCCCTCTGTATACGTCGAGATATACAGCTTCCAGAACAATGACCGAATGCACAGGCTAACCATCTCGTATCGCCTGCAAGATGCGACTCTTTGGAAGGATGCCCTTGAAAGGACAAGAAACAGCTTCAAGATTACAAACATTCGCTAGTTGTTTGTTTGTATTTGGAGGTCGACCATTATGCTTTTGGAAGGAAAAACACCCGAGATGGAACCAAGCCGCATGTCCGCAATAGTGGCCGCCGGGATTGTCGGAATTGTGTTAGCGATTCTCTGGGCCGCTATTGGAATCAAAGGCGGGGCGATACCGGCTTTGATAAATATCGCTGCCGTTTTTGGTACCTACAAACTAGTGAGAAAAAGTCAATTTGAGAAGAAGTAACAACATCATTTTTGTACTTGTATTAGACGAACCGGTGTAAATATTGAATGCAGCGAGTTGAATTAGACATTAACCCAAGTGTTTTGCGGTGGGCGCGAGAAGAGGCTGGCTTTAATCCCGAAGAAGCAGCGAAAAAGGCAAGCACCACACCCGAAACGTATTTAGAATGGGAATCCAGGGGAAGTCGGATTCCGTTGGGTAAGCTCTCGTCGCTCGCAAGTGCCTACAAGCGTCAGATTGCCGTGTTCTTTCTTCCAGAAGCTCCACCAAAACTGCAGAGACCAACCGATTTTCGGAATCTCACGCCAGCGAAAAGCAAACTCTCGAAAAAAGTGCTGCAAGTGATTCGGGACGTTACCTATTTTCGTCAAGTCGCCCGCGAACTGCGAACTGAGTCCATTTGGCAAGCTAACTATGATTGGTTGAAACAAGCAGACAGACGTCAGTTTTCAGATGATCAGATTGCCGAGAGTTTACGCGACCGACTGAACATAACCGTTGAAGATCAATTCGGCTGGCAGAGCGACAACGAAGCCTATCGGAAATGGAGAAACGCGGTCGAGACTCGCTTAGGTATCCTTGTTTTTCAGTTTCCGATGTCGATGGATGAGGCGCAGGGCTTTGGTTTTTCCGACACATATCCTTACGCAATCGTTACCAATTCGAACCACTCCTACACCGGACGTACGTTCACTATTTTTCACGAGCTTGCCCACATCATCAGACATCATTCTGCGATCTGCCTGATCGACCGAGTAGGCGAAAAACAACAAGAGGAATGGGCGTGTAACCTTTTTGCTGGGAGGTTCCTAGTTCCGGATTCTTTGGTTGAAGAGGCGGATGATCTGAAAACGATTCAGACCTTTGCATCTCGATTGAATGTGAGTCGCGAGGTTTATCTCCGCCGACTGAAAGAACTAGGTAAGATCACGGACAGGCATTTTTTTGACCTTCTTGCCAAACTGAAGGCCTCTTATAACCCGACAAAGAAAAAAGGAGGCTACGTTGCGCCCGAGGTCAAGAGTAGGGCGAGTAGGGGAAATACTTTTTACGATCTTGTTTTAGAGGCCGTTCACAACGAGCAACTTTCGTATTCACGAGCATCAAGTGTTTTGAATTTGAGTGTTCCGAGGATATTGCGTGAAGTCTAGAAGGGAAAATATCTATTGCGTTGACAGCAGTGCCTTGCTCGATATCCATCGATACTATCCCCGCGCGGTGATTCCTGACCTGTGGACTGAGACCGAACAACTATTTAAG
>JBOGOW010000321.1:0-4746 GCA_050748285.1 Pyrinomonadaceae bacterium | reverse complement strand
AAAAAATGACCGACCTTACGGATTCGACGGAAGATTCGGCTGGCAGCTTGACCGTGCGGGTTTTCCTGCGCCTTTGCCGCAGCGTCTGCGCGAAAAACTTCTGATCCCGGCGTGGGTCAGAGACGGTTGGTGGTTGAATAAAAACGCGCCTTTTGTTTTTGCCGTCTTGCCGGAAGAAACAAATGAAAATCAAGTCGCACTTTCGTTGAAACTTGAACGCGGATTAGTCGGCGCAAAAATTTTTATTGACCGTAAAACCTGGCTGCCGCAAACTTTAATTGTCGAATATGAACGCGGTCCATACACGCTCGACTTTATTGATTATCAAGAAACAATTGGCATTCGTTTTCCACAACGAATTAAAGTCAACTATCGCGGTTCGGATTCCGAATTTAAGGTTAGATCAATTGCCGAATTAAAACCGACTGCCGACAATCCGTTCAGAACACCTGCATTGCCGAACGACACGACTTTCGACAATGCACTTCCGGCAGAATTAACAATCGCGCAGGGCGTTCCTTTTTCCGATTCTTCGCCCGGTCATTTTTACGTGCGTCCCTTAATTGACGGCAAAGATTTGGGCTGGTTTCATTTTGATTCCGGCTCGGACACGATGCAGATTGACTCGAAGTTGGCGGATGATTTGAAAATGCCGGTTTTGGGAAGTTCGCGGACACAAGGTGCGGACGGCAGAGTAACGGAGGTTACAATTCGGCAGGGAAAAACTTTCCAACTCGGCAGAATGGTTTACAAAGATCCGATTTTTGTAGCATCGGATATGTCCGGCAAAAATGCTCCGCCCGGAGAAAAACGTGCGGGTTTCATCGGTTATCCGTTTTTTGCCCGTGCCGTTGTCGAAGTCAAAAGCGGTGGCAAAAACATCGCCGTTTATGAGCCGAAAAGCTACAAACTGAACAAAGGCAAATGGCAGGAACTTTTTTACATTGATCTAACGCCCGCCGTCGTGTGCCGTCTTGAAGGAGATCGTGAAGGACTTTTTCAAATCGATACGGGTTACACGGGAACGGTTACTTTTTACGATAAATTTATCGCTGAGCAGAAACTTCTCGAAGGGCGTAAAATCAAAGATGAAACCGGTATCGGCTCAGGCGGAACATACAAACTTGTGTCGGGCGAAATAGAGTGGTTTGAGCTTGCCGGATACCGATTCGACAATCCGCGAGCGGGCTTTAGAGTTTCCGGTTTAAGTCGTGAAGGCGGTGCGGGAGTCGTAGGACGCGAGTTTTTATCAGTCTTTACCGTGATTTTCAACTATCCCGAAAGGCGAATTGCATTTATCCGGTAGAGGCAAATAAACATTTATTGGATAGAGACTGAAGAAGTGACCTTCTGCACTTTTAGTTCTTGATCAGGTCGGATTGCTTGTATTCGGGCGAGGGTTACAAGAAAATTTGAAGTTGGGCGACCTCGCGCTGATGTTTGATGTTTGATTTACCCTTACAGGTTTCGAGACTGATGCGTGATTTTAAGCCGGCGTGGTTTGTAGCTGGCGGTTGGGCAATCGACCTGTTCCTTGAAAAGCAAACACGCGTTCATGAAGACGTCGAAATTGCCCTCTTTCGCAAAGACCAAATAACTTTCCACGATTATTTCGAGGGTTGGCTGCTGCAAAAACTCGTTAATGGAGAGGCTCTGGTCTGGAATCGGAGCGAATGGCTGACGCTGCCGATTCACGAAGTTCAATGTTATAAGGAAACGGCACAGCCGCAGCAGATTGAAATTCTGCTGAACGAATCGAATGAAACCGATTGGCTTTACCGCCGAAACCCGAAAGTTAGACGGTCATTGGTTAAAGTTCAACTTGAGTCAAGCGCGGGCGTAAAGTTTTTATGCCCCGAAATTGTTTTGCTTTACAAGTCGAAGCATCCGCGAGCAAAAGACGAGCGGGATCTTCAAACTGTCGTTAAATATCTTGACGCGGAACAAAAGAAGTGGCTGAAAGATGCAATCGGAGTTTGCGACGAAAAACATCGCTGGCTAAAACATCTTTAACCATAAACGCCGCCCAAAAAAACATTGGACGTGAGGGCGAAACAGCTACTTTGTTATCGCGTTGTCCGTTAAACCTGAGTTTGAGTGTTGGGATTCGACAAGTAAAATTCGGACAATTGTACGCGAAGCGGTGCAATCCCACTTACGAAGGCGGTAAAAGGCGACAGACTCCTAGTTAAAGAAATTCAGGGAATATCAGGATCAGTTGGGGATAATCCGCAAATATTGAGTATTATGCCGAACCGTTCGGGATAATCATAAGTTAGCCCGCTTCTTTGATGTGAAAGTATGTTTGCTCATCGAGTCAATGATGACCAAGAATTAAAGTTGCTTGAAGAGCGACACGCTGAAGCCTTGTTTGATTTGTTGAAGAACGATTGGGATTACTTTCGGGAATGGATGCCGAACTTGCACGACAACTATTCGCTCGAAGATGCCGGAAGTTTTATCCGCAACTGTCTTGACCGATTCGCTCACGGCAAAGATTTCTCTTTCGGTATTTGGTGCGAGAGCATTTTAGTTGGCGTTATTTCGCTCAAATCGGTTGATTCGGTTAATCAAGTTGCCAGCCTTGCATATTTCCTCGGTGCGGCATATCAAGGCAAAGGGTTAGTTACAACTTCGTGTCGAGTTTTGCTTGATTATGCGTTCACAGAATTAAAGTTGCATCGCGTAGATATTTTGTGCGTTCCCGAAAACGCAAAAAGCCGTGCCATTCCAGAACGACTTGGTTTTACGGAAGAAGGCAGATTCCGCGAAGCTCAATGGTTGCACACTCGTTTTGTTGACCTTGTGCTTTATGGAATGTTGGTAAATGAATGACGAGCAAAGAGCAAAGAGCAAAACCATAAGCAACTCGTTTCAAAATAACGGGCTGTCGAACTCAATCGTTAGCCCGCTTCTTTTGAAATCGGAAGTTAGTCATTTGAATTATGAAGCCAACGGACACAGCTAAGTTATACGACAAAATTTCCGTCTGGTGGGACGATAATGAAAATCGCTTGACGGCTGGCGTTGATTTCGTTCGCAAGACTTTCCGTTAACGGATCCAAGGCAGCGATCATCGCTATCGAGAAGGAGCTAGCTCGTACAAAACAAGGGAATATGACGACTGTCGAGGGATGCCAACTACTTACTGAATTGATCCAACGCAATACGTGCATAGTAACGCACTTGATGGCTTTCATCTTTTAGAGCATCATTCAAGGCCGTGCGGGCACGGACATCCCTTTGTTGCCCGAGTGAAGCTGCGGCATACATCCGCACCTGCGGACTTTCATCCTTCAATGCGTCAATTAGTGGCTGAACTGTGCGTCCGTCTCTGATCTGTCCCAGTGATGCGGCCGCAAATGCCCGTGTCCTTGGATGTTGATCCTTCAAAGCTTGAATTAGCGGGTTGACGGCCCGAATGTCCCGCGATTGACCAAGCGAAGCGGCGGCGAACCAGCGCACGGCCGCCTTTTCATCTCTTAACGCACTTATCAACGGCCTTATAGTACGTTCATCCCTTTGTTCTCCGAGGGCCGCGGCCGCGTAAGCTCGAACCTGCCATGTATCGTCCTTCAATGCCTCAATCAAAGGGCCGAGAGAACGAGGATCTCTAATCTGTGCCAAGGCCCAAGCTGCATTCTTTCTCGTACGCCATTGGGTGTTCTTGAGAGCAGCCATTAGCGGTTCCACCGACGATTCGCCCAAAGAGATCAACGCCTGAACTGCGGCCTCCCCCGGTGAAGGCTCTTTCAGACCTTCGAACTCAGACTCCACATTCGTCTCGGTAAAATGTTCTCGATAGCATACCTGTTTTGGCTCAATGCGACTTCCATCATGAAGGAGTCCGATAAGAGCCGGTATGGCTAGTTCGGCATCCTTACCAATTTTGCCCAGGGCACACGCTCCCGCGGCGCGCACTGCCGGGTCCGACGAAGACAATTTATCGATTTGCCGCTTCACGTCATTGGGGAGAACGGAGGTCCTAGGTTCTTGAGGTGTTATCTGTGCGGGAGTGACCGCATGTTCGGTCAGACATATCGCAATCAATAGGATCCAAAAAATTCTATATATTCCCATCGTGTTCTCCTTATTATTCTTATTTTCACGACCGTCAGCGGCGAGCAGTGATCCGATCGCCAGGAGCCATCGTTAGTTCTACGATCGTTCCTTCCGGCGACATATTGAATTGCACTAGGGCTGATCGCTGCTCCGCGTGAAGCGGGTTTTGCCATCGAGCCATAAAGGTGTCGCGATGCCAGTGCGTCAAAATGGCGATTTCTCCGCCGCCATATTGGAGTCGCAAAGTCGTCCCCTCGACCCACACATTAACGTCCAGTCCAAGCTTGTCATGAAAGGTCCCGGCGTACTGCGAAAGAGGAAAAGTCGGCGTCGAGCCTTTGATTCGTGACTCGTCGAACCTGCGTTCTTCGTCAGCTTGTCGCTGTAGGCTTTCCGTCCACGACGCGCGAAACTCCCTGCCGTAATTACGCGTTTGGAGCCCGAGATAGGTGTCTATGATGCGTGCGGCGATTCCACCGCTGAGCGGCCCGCCGGCTTTCCATGAGTTAATCAACACCACGACGCCGAGGTTAGAATCCGGGAGAAGCGCCATATAAGCGGTTTGTCCGTCGCCAGTGCCTGAATGCCAGAGCATTCGATTACCGCGATAGTCGAAGATCTGCCAGCCGAAACCGTACGCAGCTGAGTCGTAGTTCATCTGTCGAGATTTGCGAAACGCTTCAG
>JBOGOW010000320.1:0-4757 GCA_050748285.1 Pyrinomonadaceae bacterium | reverse complement strand
GTTTCGTTCTTGATAACAAACTGAGAATAATCAATCCTTTCAAATCGAACTAAATTTATGTCAAATATTCCGGAAAATTTACGTTACAGCAAAGACCATGAATGGATCGCGGCGGATGGCGATGTTGCGTCGATCGGGATCACGGATTACGCTCAACACAGTTTGGGTGATGTTGTTTACATCGATATGCCGCGCGTCGGAGACAAGTTTATAGCACATGAGGCGTTTGGCTCGGTCGAATCGGTGAAAGCCGTTTCCGAGGTCTTTACGCCGATAGCCGGCGAGGTCGTCGAAGTAAACGACGGCCTGAACGACGCTCCCGAGAAAGTAAACAACGACCCTTACGGCGATGCGTGGTTTATTAAAATCAAAATGGACAACCCTGGCGAGGCCGACGGGATGCTTTCGGCGGATGAGTATGAAGAGTACTTGTCGAGTCAAGACTAGAAAATTTGCGATTTCCGATTTGCGATTACGACATCGAAACTTTTTTGGGTCAAGCAAATCGAAATCGAAATTCGAAAATTACATGCGCTATATTCCAAATTCGCCCGAAGAACGCGACGAAATGCTCGCGTCTATCGGGCTTTCTGATGCCGGCGAGCTTTTTCGTTCGATTCCGGCTGATGTCCAACTCGGCAGGAAATTGAATGTAACCGATCCGCTCGCGGAACCGGAAGTGATCGCTGCTATGGAGGAGATGGCCGCGCGCAACACAGCGGCAACGAAGCCTTCGTTTTTAGGCGCTGGCGTTTATTCGCATTATTCGCCGACGATCGTCGATCACCTGATCCAGCGTTCTGAATTTTTTACTTCCTACACGCCGTATCAGCCTGAAATTTCGCAGGGCACGCTGCAGTATATTTTCGAATTCCAAACGCTCATATGCCAGCTTACCGGAATGGAGGTCGCAAATGCCTCGATGTACGACGGCTCGACCGCAATGGCCGAAGCGTATTTGATGGCACAGCGTGTAACACGACGAAACAAGATCGTCGTCGCAACTTCCGTTCACCCCGAATATCGAGAAGTTGCGCGAACATATACCAAACACGGCGACGCCGAAATTATCGAGGTCGCGTTCGATGAGAAATCAGGCAGGCTTTCCGATCTTTCCACTCTCGACGAAGATACCGCCGCATTGGTCGTTCAGTCGCCAAACTTTTTTGGCTGTATAGAAAATCTCGAACCTTTGGCCGAGGCCGCACATGCAGTTGGAGCTTTGCTGGTTGTGGTTGTGACTGAAGCGATTTCATTGGGCTTGCTCAAATCACCGGGAGCTTGCGGGGCGGATATCGTCGTAGGCGAGGGCCAATCATTCGGGATTCCGATGAGCTTCGGCGGGCCGCATGTCGGGTTGTTTGCAACACAGAATAAATTTGTCCGACAAATGCCCGGCCGCCTCTGCGGCGTAGCTTATGACAAGAACGACAATCGCGGTTTTACGCTTACGCTCTCGACTCGTGAACAGCACATCCGCCGCGAAAAAGCGACCTCGAACATCTGCACAAACCAGGGACTCATCGCACTCGCCGCTACAATTTATATGGAAGCGATGGGCAAGAAAGGCTTGCAGGAAGTGGCCGAGCAAAATGCCCAAAAAGCCGCCTACGCGAAAAAGCAGGTTGCAGGAATCAATGGTTATTCGATACCTTTCTCGTCGCCTACGTTCAACGAATTCGTCGTTCGCGGCCCGCGTCCGGCGACCGAAATATTGGAAAATGTAAGAACCAAAGGCGGCATTATCGGCGGCCTGGCGTTGTCGAAATATTACCGCGAAAGGCCGAATGAGTTCTTAGTATGCGTTACAGAAACCAGCAGCAAGACAGAAATAGACGAGTTCGTTTCGGAACTCGCAACAGTATAAAAACATGAATTTGCGATCTGACATCGATAGGCGGAAATTCTTATCATCTGCGGGCAAAGGCCTCGGCCTGATGGCATTGTCTTCAGCGACAGTGGCGTCTTTATTCGAAAATGTAAAAGCGGCTGGAACGGCTGTCGATCATTTGTCGCCATTTGAGGTCGCGACTGATGAAGATTTCTGGGCCGTCATACAGCAATCTTTCTCGGTTACGCGCGGGATCATTAATTTGAACAATGGTGGCGTAAGCCCGAGCCCGCGGATCGTTACAGAGGCATTTGTTCGTTATACATGGCAGCAGGAAGATGCGACGGCATACACGATGTGGCAGATATTGGAGCCGCAGTCTGAGACGATCCGCACGGGCCTTGCAGAAATGTTCGGCTGCGACGCAGAAGAGATCGCGATCACGCGAAACGCTTCGGAATCGCTCGAAATTCTATTGATGGGAATGGACTTCAAATCGGGTGACGAAATTTTGACCACTACGCAGGATTATCCGCGAATGCTGACGACCTTGAAACAGCGGGAATTACGTGAGGGTTTAAAGCTAAATCTTATCAAGATACCGATCGCTCCAAATAACGTAAACGACATCGCCGCCGCTTTCGAGCGAGCCATTACACCAAAAACGAAACTCATTCTTATTTCGCATCAGATCAATCTCACCGGACAGATCACTCCGGTTCGAAAGGTGTGTGAGATGGCGCGTGCTCGAGGGATCGAGACCATTGTTGACGGCGCGCATGCGTTCGCACAGTTCGATTTCAAACGTGACGATCTGCAGTGCGACTATTACGGCACTTCACTCCACAAATGGCTGTTTGCCCAGAAAGGGACAGGAATGCTGTATGTACGCAAAGGGAAAATTCCAAAGGTTTGGGCATTGATGGCCAGCGAAGACAAGAACAAGAACGACATCCGCAAATTTGAAGAGATCGGCACGCATTCCGCTGCAATGCGGCTTGCGATCGGCGAAGCGATCCTCTTTCACAACGCCATCGGCGGCAAGCGTAAAGAGGAACGCCTGCGGTATTTGTCGCGGTATTGGATGAACAAATTGAAGGACATCCCGAAGGTCGGTTTCAACACTTCCTTCGACCCAGCCCAGTCATGTGCCATCGCAAATTTCAAGATCGATGGCGTCGATCCGCGTGAACTAGGCAGCTACCTGATGTCGAAACACAAGATATTCACAACGCCGATCATCCACGACGAATTCACCGGCATACGCATAACGCCGAATGTCTATACGACCCTATGGGAACTCGACCGGTTTTGCAGCATCGTCGAGCGTGTTGCAAAGAATGGTTTACCGAAAGCATAGATCAATTTGGCATTTGGAACGTCGTAGAGGAATCCTTTGCCAAATCGAGAATGGTATAATTTGACCCAGGTGATCTTATGACTCAAAACGCACACATCCGAATCGAAATGCCGATCCCAGTGAAGCAAATAAAACTCCCAAAAGGCGTAAACGATCGGTTGCAAACTTTGCTTGACAGGCAGGACAGCGGCGGTCGACTAACGGCGGCGGAAAGGCTGGAAGCCGACGGCTTGGTCGAATTGTCGGAAATGCTTTCGTTGATGCGCCTTCGTTCGGAAAGGGCGTCTAAATCGAATGGAAAATGAGTTACATATCGCTCTTTCTGAGAAAGCTTGTAACTCGCCGAGCCGCAAATCGTTGCGAATATTGTCAATTATCGCAAAAAGGCCAGGAGGCTACATTTCATGTTGACCACATCGTTCCGCTGGCGGCGGGAGGAAAAACGATGGCTGAAAACCTGGCATTAGCTTACGTGTCTTGTTCGTTGAAAAAGGGAGCCAGGGAATTTGTAATTGACGCTGAGACAAACAGAAAGGTCAAACTGTTTCATCCCCGTAAGGACATTTGGCGGGATCATTTCGAATGGCAGGGTGTTATTGTTACGGCTAAAACCCCGACCGGAATCGCGACCCTGGAATTATTGGACTTGAACAGAAAACTGATTCTGGCGATCAGAGAAGAAGAGATCTTGTTGAAACGACATCCGTTTAATAAATGAGCATCAATAAAGTTACACAGCACCCAACACAGAATGAAGGTCTTATCTTCGAGCGTTCGCAAACCGGACGCGTCGGTTACAGGCTGCCGAAGCTCGACATAGATGAGACAAATCTCGATGAAATAATTCCAGCTGAGTTTCGCCGCGATGATGATCTTGACGGCGTGCCTGAGGTTTCGGAGGTCGATGTCGTGCGGCATTTTACGCGGATATCGACGTGGAATTATTCGATCGATCTCGGCATGTATCCGCTCGGTTCGTGCACGATGAAATACAATTCGCGGCTAAATGAAAAGGTTGCGCGGATCGCGGGCTTTGCCAATCTTCATCCGCTTGCACCAGAAGAAGAATCGCAGGGCGCTTTGGAATTGATCTATCGATTGCAGGAAGATTTGGCAGAAATTACCGGCTTGCCCGGCGTTTCGCTTCAGCCTGCTGCGGGTGCACAAGGTGAGATGACCGGCGTGATGCTGATCCGTGCGTTTCTTGATGCTCGAAGCTCCGACTCTAGTGAAAATGGGCCTGCTAAAGCAGGAACACCAAACATAATGCTGATTCCCGATTCCGCGCATGGAACGAATCCGGCGTCGGCGGCACTTGCAGGATTTACCGTCAAAACCATTCGCTCGACCGCCGAAGGTTTGACCGATATGGATCACCTTCGCGAATTATGCGCGTCGGGCGGCGTTGCGGGCGTGATGTTTACAAACCCAAACACGGTCGGCATCTTCGAAAAAAACATTAGGGAAATTTGCGAAATAATCCACGAAGCAGGCGGCCTTGTTTATATGGACGGCGCAAATATGAACGCACTTGTCGGCGTCGCACGTCCCGGCGATATGGGTGTC
>JBOGOW010000319.1:0-4763 GCA_050748285.1 Pyrinomonadaceae bacterium | reverse complement strand
AAAAAATGCGGAAATTGCCACAAAAACAAAATCGCAAAAAGCGACCATGCCCCTAAAGTGATATTGTCAGTCGCCGCTGTCCAGCCCATCAACGGCGGCATTGCTCCGGGAATCGCACCGATCGCCGTCGAAGCGGAAGATCGCGTCTTCAATGGCGTGTAAAGAAGCACATAACCGACAATAACGACCAAACCCAAGACGGAGGTCAGCGGATTTACTAAAGCGAAAAGATAGATCTCGGCCACCCCGCATTGCAGCAATCCAAATACGAGCGCCTCGTTTGCTGTCAACCTGCCGCTCGGCAACGGCCTGCCGGCGGTTCGTTCCATCAGCTTATCAATATCTCGTTCGATATATTGATTAAGAGTCGCAACGCCGAATGCGAGCAGCGAAATGCCGACCATTGCATTCGCAAACAGGCCGTAGTCGAACGTGCCCGTGTTTCCCGTATAAAAACCGGCAGCCGAGGTCAGCACAAGCATTATTGCAATGCGCGGCTTTGTCAATTCAATGAACGCGCCAAATTTATCGCGAACGCCTATGGCTCGGGATTCAGGTATTTCCGCTGCTGCAATGTCCATCAATACTTTAAGTTCCTTGAAAGTAAGAATAACCTTGAACCGATCTCAATTCAATTCGCGATCCGCAACAAAATGCTATTATTACTTAACAGCCAGTCTAATTTTTTGTTGGATGACAAATCATTTCCCCTAAGCTATTCTTTTAGTTATTGCGATGTCTGCTGCCGAAGAAACATTTAGATCCGGCGAAATCCCCAAACGAAAAACCGTTCCCGTTTTTAACAGATTTTTGGATTTCATTAGTTCGGTGCGCCTTGGCGTTTCGCTATTGATTACGCTGGTTGTGTTTTCGATCATTGGAATGTTGATAATTCAGCAGAATGTAAACGGTTTTGATGCTTACTTTGCATCATTGACACCGGCCGAAAGACTTGTTTACGCTCGCCTCGGTTTGTTTGATATCTATCATAGCTGGTATTTCAATCTTCTTCTTCTCGTCCTTTCATTAAACATAGTATTGGCGTCGATCGATCGATTCCCTTCCGCATGGAGCTATATCGCAAAGCCCAAAACGTGGGCCACGAAAAAATGGCTGCTTACTCAGCCGGTCGCAGTCGAGATCGCTTTGAGCGATAAGTCCGTTGAAGCTGCTGTTTCCGCTATAAAGTCCAAGTTCGAAGCCAATGGGCTTAAAACGACCGTCTCTGAAAAACACGGACTTAATTATGTATTCGGCGAACGCGGCAGATTCAATCGCATCGGCGCATATATTGTTCACGTTGCGCTGCTGACTCTTTTTCTCGGACATTTTGTCGCATTGCAAACCGGATTCGATGCTGACGTGCGAATGATTCCTGGTCAGGAAACGAACGAGATCCAGATGATCGAATTTGATCTCGACAAAAAGGAAAAGTTTAATGTTCAGCTTCCCTTTACGTTGACCTGCACCGATATTCAGCAAAAGTTGATCGACCCGCGCGGGACTATCGAAGTGACAAACACGCTTGATTGGCGTACTCAAATGATGGTTGACGATCCGCAATATGGATCTACGATTGCCGATATTTCGATGAATAAGCCATTCAACTATCGTGGATATCGCTTCTTTCAGGCTCAGACGATTCCGGTTGGAAATGCCCGCGAGATCACGTTGGATATTACATCGCAAGGAAATGGCGAGCAAATCTCGTTGACGATCCCGAGATTGGGCAGCTCAACATTGGCGGATGGAACGAGTGTTGAATACGCCGAATTTTTACCCGATTTCGTTTTTAACAACGAAGGCAAACCGGACACACGCTCCGGCGAGTATAATAACCCTGTTGCCGTTTTGAACGTAACACCGCCGGATGGTGAAAGAATTCGCGTTTTTGCCTTTGCCGGAAACGTCGCGGAAAATATCCCGGTCGGCGCGCCGAAAGCCGGTTATAAATGGCGATTGTCGAGTTATGAAAAAGCTCCTTTTGCTCATGTGCTTTCGATAAAATATGACCCATTTAATGGAGCGTTCATCGCATGGTATTTTGGTGGTTTTGGTCTAATTGGCGCATTGTGCTTTGTATTCTTTTTTTCGCATAAGCGAGTTTGGGCACTGATTGAAAATAGCGACCACGATACGGTCGGTGTAACGCTCGGCGGCAACACAAATCGAAACCACGCCGGACTGGAAGAAAAGTTTCAGCGGATCGCGTCGGAGATTCGAGGCGACGCAGGCGAAGGATCGGATAATAAAGATTTGAATTAGAGGGCATTATGGCACAGGAAATTTACGATTCGGAATTAGGACATTCATGGCGTTCATATGCACCCGCGATATTTGCTGTCGGCGGCGCGTTTTTGATGCTGGGGCTGCGCGTCGAGATCGGCGCCGGTTTTATTTCGGACGGCGCACTTATGATGATCGCGCTGGCGTGTTACATTCTCGCCGCGCTATTCCAACTTACAAATTTATATGCTCCGTCCAGAATGGCTCAAAAGATAGGACTTTGGACAGCGGTTTTGGGCGTCTTTTTCAATCTATCAAGCTGGCTTGTGCGTTGGGTCAACGGATACGAGCGCGAGATCGCAATGCTTCGCGCTGGCGGCAGCGACGAGACGCCATGGATTTTCCGCTATATTCCATTTGCAAACCTCTACGACCTGAGTCTTGCATTTGCCTTCGGGGCGGGCATTGGAACTCTACTGCTTGCCCGCAAAAAGAAGTTTCAAGTTCTAGCAGCATTTAGCCTGCCGCTTGCAGCGTTGATATTGACTTTAGCTCGATTCATTGGAAGTGAGTTTATCGATCTTCCGCCTGTTCTCGATTCATATTGGCGGCCGATACATGTCGGCGTCGCATCGCTTAGTTATGGCATTGCACTGGTTTGTTTTGCAGTGGCCGTGATCTATTTATTGAAAGCGGGAACAAAGGTCGAGGCGATGGCTGTCTGGTCGAGCATTTTTGCCCTGAGCGTGATTGCGACGATCAGTAAATTTTCAGTTTTGACAGAATTCGTTTATCGCGCCGGGCTTTTTCTCCCAAACGGATCCGGCGGAAAGCCTTTCTCCGCGCCATTTCGATTAGAAATTCCAAACGTTGGCATTTCGCTTGCGATCGCAGCGATACTTCTGGCGGCCGTTGCCTTATCATTCAGTATTTACCATTTTAAGGGCAGCGAGGTCGCTCAAACAGTCGGACATTTTCTACTAAAACTTGCCCTGGTTTCACAAATCGCTGCGATCATTATTTTTGTTTACGGCGTTCGCACAACCACCGATGTCGAATCGAAACTTCGTGCACAACTCGACACTCAACCATCACAATATTTGATTGCCGGTCGAGCGATAGCCGAACGTCAAAACCTGAGCGCCAAGGAATTCGCCGCACTTTCTCCGATCCAACTCGAGCAAATGTCGCGCCAATATTTGCAGATGAACGGTTCGCGTTTGTATCCGAGCCTGAATACCAATCCGGTAGAATTTGCAGGACTTCTGACCGGATTGGCCGGAACATTTTTCGTTCTGTTGTTTGGTTTTCGCACCGAATCGCTTCGTGAACGGCTGCCGAGTTTAGAATCGCTCGATCAATTGATGTACAAGACCGCGTCGCTCGCATTTGCCGGGCTCGCCATGCTGCTTATAACAGGTGCGATCTGGGCGAATGAATCTTGGGGCAGGCCTTGGGGATTCGATTCGAAAGAGACCGGGGCATTGGTTGCATGGCTGACCTACGCCGCATTTCTGCATACGCGAATTTCGCGCGGTTGGAGCGGCAAGAGTTCGGCATACTTCGCCATCGTCGGATTTTTACTTGTAATTTTCACATACCTCGGCGTAAGTTATTTGCTTCCGGGATTACACAGCTACGCTTGATCGATGCAAAAGAATCTAGTGTCATGTCAACATTTAGTTGACGGGTCAGAACCGGGAGCGGTAGCGACTGGGTTCTTCGGTTGAGCAAGCAAGAACCCGGTCGCTACCGCTCCTGGTTCTGACATGTTCCGACATTTATATCTTGACTGGACACTAGCTTTATAGCTTATCGGGCGAAAGCCGAAGAAATTTTAGCTAAAACTCAAGAATGTGAATCCGATAAGCCACTTGATCGAAAAACTCCGTCAGAATATCGAAATAAAGTGAGTTACTCGATCGTTACTTTCAGAACATCTATCATCGAATATTTCCCAACACGTCCGTCTTTCGACACGACCGTCAAAATTCCCCGATCGACCGTGAATCGAAAAACTTCAGGCAGCGGACGCTCGATCCGACGGCCATCCCTGAAAACGATCACAAGCTGAACGTTGGCAAGCGGATCGGGTTTTGCTTCTTTCTTTTTGACCGCAGTTGCTTTATTCGCAGGAACCGGCTCGGAGTCGGTATCCGTTTTTAAAGGATCGATTACTTCCTCCGCCTTTGAAACGGTCTCCAATTTAGTCTTTACCGGAGGTCTTTTTGCCCGTGTTCGCCGTCTGACATTTTTCCTAACAGGCGGAGGCAATGCAACCGGCTCGGCGACCTTTAAATCATCGGTTATCGCAACCTCATATTTCGGAGGCTCGGTTTTTTCTGTTGTTTCTTTCTTTGTTTTGTCATCTACATTTTCGACTTTTGCCACTTCCGCAACTTTCGCTTTCTCGTCGTTCTCAACCGTTTCGGGGATTGCCGTTTCGTCTTTGGTCGCGACGGGAACAACCGGCGGAATGATCGTTCCAACTGAATTGACGCGAACATTTCCCGTCTCAGCGGTCGTCACCTGAGGAA
>JBOGOW010000318.1:0-4779 GCA_050748285.1 Pyrinomonadaceae bacterium | reverse complement strand
CAGTACGAACTCGGTTCGAGAAACCTCATCGATTATTTGATTGAGGAACGCCGTTATATCGATATTGAAAATGAATACATCGACATGCAGCTTGGGGTTTACAACGCGCACATAGAAATCATGCGAGCGGCAAACTCGCCGGAGTTGATAAAAAAATGAACGAAGAAAACCAAGAAGAGATTTTGGAACCCACGAACGAGCAACAAAACCCAATAGGCCGAAGACCAATCTACATCGCCGCTTCGGTTGTCGGCGTAATAATAATTGGTGTTCTAGCGTTTTGGCTGTTGCGCGGTCGTGAGTCAGGACAAGTCGTTCCTTCGCCACGCAACGTGTCATTTGACAGCAACAGTAGCACCTCGATGGGCAGTGAGGAGCAGACGGTCATCATACTGCCGGAAGAGGTCGAACGCATAGGTATCAAGATCGAGACGGTAGGCGAAACGCTGTCAAGTGAGGCTTCGAATGTCTCATCGACCGGAGTGGTGCAGGCAAATGCCTACGGTGATACGCCAGTGATCTCACTTCTTGGCGGGGTGATTCGTCGCGTTAATGTCGAGCTCGGGCAAAATGTTCAAAAGGGCCAGACCGTTGGGGCTGTGTTCAGCGACGAACTGGCCACAGCGCAATCCCGTTATCTCGCACTACAGACTGAACTCACCACATCGAAACAAGCTTATGACCGGGCGGCAAAACTTGCCGCTCTAAATCCAGTTAGCCGTGCGGATCTCGATGAGGCGACTGCAAAATTAAAAGCCGCCGAAGCAGAATTAACGGAGAAGCAGAAGAATTTTGATCGAACAACAAAATTGATGTCTATCGGGGCGGCGAGCCGCGAAGATCTCGAACAATCCACGACGAGGCTGAAAACCGCAGAGGCGGAGGCAGCCCAAAAACGCCGGCAGCATGAACGCTCGATCGAAGTAGCCCGTCTGAACCCTGTAAGCCGGGGGAAATTTGAGCAGGCCGCAGTGAAGCTCCGAACCGTCGAGGTTGACCGTGCTACCGCTCGCGAAAAACTGATCTTACTAGGACTCTCTCCGGGACAGGTCAATTCGCTCCGCTCAGCGTCGCAGATCACAGCAGAGATCGCACTGACGGCACCGGTTTCCGGCACCATCACAAGTCGGTCTGTAAATCCCGGTGAAGTAGTCGAGGCAAACAAAGAACTACTCAAAGTAACAAACCTTTCAACCGTTTGGGTCATCGCCCAGGTATATGAAAAGGATCTTTCCAAGCTTCGAGTAGGTAGTGGTGCAAGCGTTACGTCGGACGCATATTCTGGAAGGCTTTTTCGCGGACACGTTACATATGTCGACCCAAACATCGATCAGCAGACTCGTACTATCCCCGCTCGCGTCGAACTCGAAAATCCTGGACAGGTTCTCAAGATAGGTATGTTTGTAAATGTGGCATTCGGTTCGATGGGAAATGCCGAATCAACCGCGCCTGTGATCCCGTCAACGACCGTACAAAACATGGACGGAAGACAAATAGTTTTCGTCGCGACCGATAAGCCAAATGTTTTTATTGTCAGAACTGTGCGGCTTGGCAAGGAAGACAATGGCCGTTATATCGTGCTCGAAGGTCTGAATGTGGGCGACCGTGTTGTTACGAACGGAAGTTTTGCTCTGCGCGCCGAAATGCTCAAAGGGGCACCTATGCAGCACTAGTTAGTCCCGGGTGTGGCGTAAGGCTGGCCGCGCTCGAGCAGAGGTTATCATGAAAATTGATCTGGTATGTAAAATGTCGCTTGACGAAAATATCACAACTTCATTGATTTTCGAGAATGTATCGTATTCTTTTTGTTCCGAGGGGTGTCGGGCAGAATTTCTGCGGCATCCGCAGGACTATCTACGGTGCGAAGACCGAAACGACCGCGTTCCGAAACCGAAGGAGTCTAGGGATGTGTAGGTTCCTCGGATATTTGGGAAACGAGATATTGCTTGCGGATCTGATTTCGCGTCCTGCTAATTCGCTGATCCGCCAAAGCTACAAATCCAAAGAGCGGAGTGAACCACTCAACGGTGACGGATTTGGAATAGGTTGGTATTCGCCGCAGGTTTCACCCGACGCGTGCGTGTTTACGAGTATCACCCCGGCATGGAGCAACCGGAACCTGCTGAATTTAATCGAACATATCAGATCGGCCTGTTTTTTTGCACATATTCGAGCGGCCTCTCCAGGAACAGCCGTTTCAGAGCTGAATTGCCACCCTTTTCGCCGCGGTCGTTACCTGTGGATGCACAATGGGACGATAGAAGGCTTTAGCTCAATAAAGCGACGGCTCCGTCATTCACTTTCAGACGAAATTTACGACACTATCGAAGGCACCACTGATTCCGAACATGCGTTTGCCCTATTTCTAAATCTATTGGGCGAACAAAAAGACAGGTTTAGCGGCACTGATTTAGCGGACGGACTTATAAACACTATCGCCCAACTGAAAGATTGGGCGGCAGCTGCGGGCGTACAAAAACCTTCTATCTACAATTTCGCGGTGACGGACGGGCAAAGTATTGCGACCGTTCGATACGTTTCCGACCCGCAGATAGAACCTATTTCCCTGTATTTTTCAGAGCCCGGAAAATTCCGTTGCGATGAGGGGAAACCGATAGGTTTCGCTTGCTGCAAGGATGAAGGTGGAATCATCGTTGCATCTGAACCGCTGACCGGGGATCGTGAAGGTTGGACTCGGGTCGCCCCCAATCATCTCGTGATTTTAGACAGTGGGTTAAACCCCAAAGTTCGGCTAATACCTAACTTCTGACGATTGCGTGATCTCAAACATTCAGTTGAATCGGCCCCAAGCAGGGAAACCCGCGTATTGAATCGTCTGAGCCTCAAGAGCGGCCTCGGCGCGTTTTTGAGATGCTGACGTAATTGAAAAAGGCGATCTGGTGGTCAAACTCTTTAGACCGTCGCGAGCGCGACGCAGCACTATTATCTTCAGCACAGGATCGCTCACGGCACGCAGGATCCTTCACTTTTCTCCACAAACAAACTACCATGTTCACAACGGTTTACATGCGATACATACTCTCGCGATGTAGCCTGCGCGAACTGTTTGCGGATAAGAACATTATCGGCAGATTTACTTCAGTCACTATGACCCATCCACCAAAGAACAAGGCTAGAGTCCTGCTTGTCGATGATGATGACTCTCTCCGTCGCGTTCTTGAGTTCCAGCTGGCCGAGGCTGGTTACGAAGTGACAAGTGAAGCAGATGGCGGCGAGGCTCTTAATAAGTTCTCTGGGGAAGAGTTTGACTGTCTGATCACCGATTGGCGGATGCCGAAGCTTAGCGGCTCGCAGATGGTGAGCCAGGCGACGGCGATCAACAGCGAGATTCCAATCATCGTTATCACCGCATTCGGCGACGTCGAAATTGCTGTGGAAGCGATGCGCGGAGGAGCATTTGATTTCATAACGAAACCTTTTAACCGTGAAGAGATACTCGTCACAATTGAAAAGGCCCTGAAATATGGAAGTGCGTTAGCGGAAAATCGGCGTCTTCGCCGCCAGATCCATGAAGAGTTTACTATCGATAATGTTGTCGGGAAGTCTGAGAAGATGCTCGCCGTCTATGACCTGGTTGAACGCGTTTCAAAAAACAGCGTCACTGTGCTGGTTGAAGGGGAGTCGGGCACCGGTAAAGAGTTGATCGCGAAAGGGATTCACTATTCAGGATCCAGGAAGAGTCGCCCATTTGTAGCGATCAACTGTGCGGCGATCCCTGAAACGCTGATAGAAGCCGAACTGTTTGGATACAAGAGAGGAGCCTTCACAGGAGCTGTCGCAGACTCGAAGGGCAAGTTTGAAGAAGCGAATGGTGGAACCCTCTTTCTCGACGAGATCAGCACCATGTCGCTTCAATCGCAGACAAGGCTGCTTCGTGTACTTCAAGAACACGAGGTTACGCGCCTCGGCGAGAGCAACACTCGTAAGATCGACGTCCGAATCATCGCCGCGACAAACGAAAATCTGCTGGACCTTATTAAGGAAAATGTATTTCGCGAGGATCTGTATTATCGACTCGCGGTTGTCCCGATTACTATTCCTCCTCTTCGCGAACGCCGTGAGGATATCCCTGTTTTGACCGAGTATTTCGTGAATAGAACGGCAACCAAGCATGGCTACAAGCCGCCGAAAGTTGGCCATGAGGTATTTAGAGCGTTCTTCGATTATCCGTGGATGGGGAATGTTCGCGAGCTCGAAAATCTTATCGAGCGCATGGTGGTACTTTCGGACGGAGATGTTCTCACGATTGAAGACGTTCCGGCGAATGTTAAAACTCCGGCGCCAGCAAGCGGTGACCTTTGGTTTGGCCTACCTGCCGACCCAATAAATCTGGACGACATGGAGCGCGAGATCATCCGAGCGTCACTGGAGCGACACGGTGGCAACCAGTCACAGACTTCGAGGTATTTGGGTATTACGCGAAGCGCTCTTATTTATCGCATGCAAAAGTACGGGCTTGAGTGATATGGATAGAGGGTCGTTCAACATAGTTTCTGCCCGAAACCGATTATGCGTCTGGATCGCTATCGCGACCACAATCGTGCTCGTCACGGTGCTCCATTTTCTTACGCCTACTGATCAAATAGTTTGGCATGAGATCTATCAGCGCCTGTATTACATACCAATCATTGCCGCTGCATTGCTCTTTGGGCTAAAAGGCGGGCTTGCCACGTCAATTTTCACTACTATAATTTATTCTCCGCACGTATATCTGCACTGGCAACACGGACACTTTGATTATTCGATCAATCAGTATGC
>JBOGOW010000317.1:0-4786 GCA_050748285.1 Pyrinomonadaceae bacterium | reverse complement strand
CATCCCAACCGCGCAAAGTATTAATATCATTTCCGCGAGCTTGAATTCAACACTTTGACAAAAGAGTTTTCTGACGCAGCGACGCTTTTTGATATGCACGGCGGCGGCGATGACGCACCGCGTATCGAGCAAAAATATGAGTTGGTTGCGAATCGTACCGACCTCGACAAGCTGATTCGCTCGCTTTGGGAAAAGGAGAAGTTTGCGTTCGACGTCGATGATTCGAACGAAGGTAAATGGCATAGCGCGTTCGATAAAGTGCCGCCGCTCGGCGTCGCGATCTCACACTCGCCCGGCGTCGCGCATTTTATCGATCTCGAAAATTTCGAGGGCGGACGCGAGGCTGCGATGCGTCCATTGGCGGACACGTTTGCCAATCCTTATCTAGATAAATTTACGCACGACTATAAGCGAAAGCTGTCCGTGCTTGCGAAACTCGGCATCGAATTGACGGCGGTAACCGATGACCCGATGATCGCATCTTACTTGCTCGATTCGGGCCGGCCGCATCACGAGATCGAATTTCTTGCACAGCATAATTTGAACGCGTATCCCAGCGTCAAACACCCCGAAGGTTTTTCGGAAAGTGGTTGGCTTGCGGCGACGCGCGCCGATTGGGCCGGGCAGCTTACGCCGATGCTTCGCGGCAAGATCGCTGCGGATGGCTTGACGAAAGTTTATTCGGAGATTGAATTACCACTCGAACCGATACTTGCCGATATCGAGATCGCGGGAATGAAGGTCGATGCTGACGCTCTTTCTAAATTTTCCAAATTTATTTCCGTCGAACTCGATTTACTCGAAAAGAAGATCTTCAAAATTGCCGGACGCGAATTTAATATCGGCTCGCCAAAACAGGTCGGCGAAGTTTTAGAAGAATTGAACATTGCGACGGGAAAGAAAACGGCGACAGGTCAGGTTTCGACAAGTAAAGATGTGTTGGCCGAGTTGGCGGTCGATTATGAGATCGCCCAATTCGTTATCGATTATCGCGAACTTGATAAATTGAAGGCGACTTACGCGGACGCACTTCCGAAAATGATCGGCACCGATGGGCGCATACACGGCGTTCTAAATCAAACCGTTGCCGCGACCGGCCGCTTGAGTTCGACCGAGCCGAATCTGCAAAACATCCCCGTCCGCACCGAGCTTGGTCAGCAGATTCGCAAAGCGTTTATTCCGGAAAATGGAAACAAGCTGATCTCGGCCGATTATTCACAGCTTGAACTTCGCATTCTCGCGCACATCACGCGCGATCCCGTAATGCTCGAAGCGTATCAGAATAACGAGGATATTCACGCCAAAACCGCTCGTTTAGTATTTGGCGCAAAAGACGAAAAAGATCTAAAAGAAAAACGGCGGCTTGCGAAGATAGTAAATTTCGGCATCGCTTATGCGGTCGAAGCGTTTGGGCTTTCGCAGCGTGTCGGAATTTCGCGCAACGAGGCGAAGCAGGTAATCGCCGATTATTTTGAGACTTACAAAGGCATCCGCGAATATATGGATCGCATTCCATTGGAAGCTCGCGAAAAAGGCTATGTCGAATCGCTATTCGGCCGCCGCCGATATTTTCCCGGCATAAAGGATCGTAATTTCTCAATCCGCTCGCGTGCCGAACGCGAAGCCATAAACATGCCGATCCAGGGCACCGCCAGTGACATAGTAAAGATCGCGATGATAAACGTCTTCAACGCACTGAAAAAAGAAGGCCTCGAAACGAGAATGATAATGCAGGTCCACGACGAATTATTGTTCGAATCGCCCGAAGCCGAAGTAAAAAAAGCTACCGAAATAATAAAACGCGAAATGGAAGCCGCCGCCATATTGGACGTTCCGCTGATCGCCGAGATCGGTTCCGGCGACGATTGGATGAACGCTAAATAGTGCAGGTTTCTGCAAAGCGGATTTTAGAAAAGCATCTCCTGAAAACAACGCGGAAAAATTTTTGCCATTCATAGATTCAACCCGTTTTTCACTTGCATTTAACAGATTTTACGATTAGATTATCTTATCGCATCCATTACCTAAGCGATTTCTGTTTTTGCCGGCAAGCCTTTTATGCCCCCATTCCGGCATCGATTTCATTTATACCCGTATTCCGGCTCTCATTTTTCTAAACTTAATTCGGAGGACTGAAAGACAAGATGAAAAGTAGAATTGTAGTTGGGTTGGTTATAATATTCGCGCTCTGTGCGATGTTGCTTGTTATTGGGGGAAATCGAACCGATGCATCGGGTTCAACAATTGAAAACGATCAAAAAGTCGATACTGGCATCGATGTGCTAACTTACGGCAACGCCGAAAAAAATTTTAGTCTGATAAAGGAGGATGAAGATATGACTCCCGACGAACATTTAGTCGAAATAGCCAAACAATTTCCGGAGTTTGGCGGTTTGTTTTACGATCAGGACGGGACGCTGCAGGTTTATATGGTCGGCCAAAAAGAGGCTATGAACAGCTCCACATCGGATTTCCTGAAATCGATGATCTCATCGGAGATTCTTGGCGGCGAGAGCCTGGACAAAACCGGCATGGAAGTGATCGAAGGCAATTACACTTTCCTGCAGCTCAAGGAATGGCATGACAAGATGACTACATCCGTGCTTGAAATGCCTGGCGTTGTGTTTACCGATATCGACGACACAAAAAATCGGCTTCGGATAGGCGTTGAGAATCTCAGGGCTTCAAGGAAAACTGTAACCGAGCATCTGGTTAATCTCGGCATTCCGATCGAAGCCGTTGTTATTTCAAGGACAAAACCGATAGAGCCTGAACTGCGGGACCGGAACAGGCCGCTTAGGGGCGGCTTTCAAATCAACTTCTCGGGATCTCTATGCACGCTCGGCTTTGTCGCCGATCGCGGCGGCGTTAGAGGATTTGTAACTAACTCTCATTGTTCCGGCATACAGGGCGGAAATCAAGGTACGGTATTTCACCAGCCGACCGCTTCCGGCACGACAAACCGAATCGGTCAGGAAACAACCGATCCGACATATTTTACAGGCGGTGCATGTCCCGCGGGAAGACGCTGCCGATTTAGCGACAGTTCATTTGCCCGTGTGCCGCATCCGTCGGGGCCTTCAGTTTCATCGACTCGCGGCTCCATCGCGAGGCCGCCGGTTGGTTCAACCAGTTGGAATGGAACTGATCTTTTTACGATTACCAGCGAGTCGAATCCTGTCGCGGGACAATCGGTAACAAAGGTCGGCCGAACCACCGGGCGAAGCAGCGGGACGGTTCAGCAAACATGCGCTAATTTCAATGTCAGCGGCGGCAACATAACTCAGCTCTGTCAAGCTCAGGCCGGCTATAACAGCGCCGGAGGAGACAGCGGTTCACCGGTCTTTCGGATCACCAGCGGCTTTAATGTTGCGCTTGTCGGCATTCACTGGGGCAGCGGCGGAGCGTTCAGCCCGATAGGCGGCATTCAGCGTTCGGGCGAACTTGGAGCAATTACAACCTGCTCCGGCGGAGCTTGCTAACAAGCCGTCGGCTGATTAGTTGATCACTGTTGAGAGTTTGGTTTTTCTTGGTCTTATCGCGCGGGCTTCCCCGCCGAAGCATAGAAATAACTGAACTCTCATTTAATTATTTGGCGACACCGATTAAAATCTTATCTCAAAATCGATGCTAATTTCTTTATGCCGTCTTTTATCTGTCTTTCATCAAACGCCGTGTAGCCGAGAATCAAGCCGCCATGCGAAATTTTGTTTTCAAAGTAAGCGGAAAGCGGGGCGAGTATTAGATTTTGCTGTGTGCCTTTTTTCGAAATTAATTTATCGTCAACACCTTTGGGAAGCCAGCCGACAAGGTGCATTCCCGCATCGGCTTTTTTTATTTCAAGCAAGCCTTTTAAATGTTTTTCGCATTCTTGAATTAAAACTTGCTGACGCTTTTCATACAGTTTCCGCATTCGCCGGATGTGTCGCCCGAAATGTCCTTCGGCGATGAAATCCGCCAGAATTGCCTGCTCGATTAGGCCGGAATGAACGTCGTTGAAATTTCGTGCCGTTGTGAAAATACCGACTAATTCCGGCGGCACGACAGCACAGCCGATTCGCAAAGCGGGAAAAATTGTCTTGCTGAATGTGCCGATGTAAATCACGCGGCCAAGTTTGTCCAAGCCTTGCAAGGACGCGAGCGGGCGACCGGCGTAGCGGAATTCGCTGTTGTAATCGTCTTCGATAATCCATGCATTATTCGCTCTCGCCCAATCGAGCAAAGCTAGACGACGCGAAAGGCTCATCGTTACGCCAAGCGGATATTGATGCGAAGGCGTAACATAAATGAGCTTTGCATTTTTGCCCGTCTTCGGTATTTTTGACGGATCAAAGCCTTCTTCGTCCACTTCAAGCGAAACGATTTCCGCACCTGCCGCCGCAAACAAATTTCGTGCTTCAAGATAGCAGGGATTTTCGACTAAAACTTTATCTTTCGTCGAGAGAAAAATCCGTGCCGTCAAATCCAAAGCCTGTTGAGCTCCCGATGTAATGAGAATTTGTTCGGCCGTGCAGTTCACGCCGCGAGCCGATCTGAGATGTGCGGCGACGGCTTCACGTAGAGGAGGATAACCCTGCGAATAACCGTAACCAAGTAAAGAAATCGGCGGATTTTTGTAATATTTGGCGGCAATTCGCGACCACGTTTCGAATGGAAATTCATTAACCGCCGTCAAACCGTTTTGAAACGGACGAAACGCCGAACGCATTTGAGTGCCAACCGTTTCAGTGTTTTTTGCTAGGATGTTTTCCCCGAATGCCGACAGCCGAAGCGGTAAATTTGGGGC
>JBOGOW010000316.1:0-4815 GCA_050748285.1 Pyrinomonadaceae bacterium | reverse complement strand
GTGGTAAGCGTATCGAATGTCGTGAAGGATTCGGAAAGTGCTACCGTTACAAACTCGCTGTTTATTCGCCGGCACGAACCGGCCGTCAGCAGGCAGCAAAATAGGAACAATAATAGGAAATTACGCAAAACAAATACCTCCAGTTGGTCAGTTAAGACGAGCGTTCAGTTGCTTTACACGTTCGGACAACGCATCGAGTTTCGCGGGGTCGAATTCGATTGGCACGGCTATCTTTGATTTCAGGTCGGCAATCCTTTGAATCGATTCGTCGATGCGAGATTCTGCAATTTCACCGCTTTCGACTGCCGAAAAGATAGCGGAAAATCCTTCGCGGATCGAATTTTCGCCGGCGCAGATCGCAAGCATATCATTACCGGCCTTGACCGCCATTTTGCAGGCTTCGCCGATGCCGTAAGCCTTGGTAATGGCTCCCATCTCAAGGTCGTCGGTAATCGCAACTCCGTCAAAAACCATTTCATTTCTCAATAATTTTGTTACGAAGTTGTAACTGAGGGAAGACGGTAAAAGTCTGCCATTTTGATCGCGCTCCTGCAAGTCTGTGTTCGGATACGCGGCGTGCGCGATCATTATCATTCCGACTTCGCTTTGAGAATCGATCTCACGATATGCGCAAAGATCGGTCTCCCGCAATTCTTTGTCGTCGATCGATACGGTGGGGAGTTCTTCGTGCGAATCCGCTTCGGCGGCACCGAGACCGGGGAAGTGTTTGAGACAGCCGATAATTCCACCAGCCTGCATTTCATCCAAAAAAGCACCGGCCATTTCGATCACATCGCTCGTACCTTTGCCGAAGGCACGCGAATACATTCCGTTATTGGCCTGTTCGCGGTTTTGATCGATCACATCGACGACGGGTGCGAAATTCACATTGAACCCGAGAATGCGAAGGCTTTCGGCGATGATCGACGCCAGTTCCCGTGCATTATCGGTGTTTCGCAATTTATTTACGGCAGGCATTGGCGTTAAAATTCGCCGAAGTCGGTCAACGAGACCGCCCTCTTGATCGATGCTAAGAAATGGCTGAATCTCAAGATCTTTCGTGACATTCTCTAGCAGATCACGCGTCTGAGCGGGTTCCTTAATATTTCGCGCAAAGAGACAAACGCCGCCTGGTTTTATTTCCGACAGAAGGCGGTGAGTTTCGCCGTCAATCACGGGACCGGAGATTCCAATAAAGAATAATTGGCCGATTCTTTGCTCAAGCGAAAGGGATTTAGTCTTTGAAAACTGTGCGTTCATCGGCAACTTAATTAGATAAATGAAATGTGGAGGCATAGACAGTTAAAGTGATACTTTAACTATTTTTACACCATTTTCTTCTTTATTTCCGCAAGAAATGCCTTCGAATCTTCTGGTGAAAGGTCGTCAACGCTCACTTCGCGCAGCTGATCGAGCGCGGCTTCGTTTGCGATTGCAAAAAGCGAGAATTGCGCAGCCGCATTTCGCCCGGCCGCGGCTCCGATGCCGGTTTGTTTTTCGTCGGCAAAAACGGCAAGTTCATATTTTTCTAGCCGCATCAAAACCTCTTTCGCGCGTTCGACAACCTTTATCGGCAAACCGGCGAGTTTGGCGACCGCGATGCCGTAGGATTTTGACGCCTTGCCCGGCTGCATTTTGTGCAGGAACACAACTTCGTCATCACGCTCGGTTGCAGTAATCTGATAATTCTTGGCACCGGGAAGGTTTTCTGCAAGCTCGGTGAGCTCATGATAATGTGTCGCAAAAACTGTTTTTGCTGAATGTTCAGGCGAATTATGCATAAATTCAGCCACCGCCCATGCAATCGAAAGACCGTCGAATGTGGAAGTTCCGCGACCGATCTCATCCAACAAAACAAGGCTTCGCGGCGTGGCATTGTGCAGGATCGCCGCAGTTTCGGTCATCTCGACCATAAAGGTTGAGCGACCCGATGCGAGGTCGTCGGAAGCTCCAACGCGTGTCCAAATTCGATCGACGATAGGCAGCCGGGCAGACGATGCAGGAACGAATGAACCGATCTGCGCGAGTATCTGTATCAACGCTATCTGTCTGAGCACGGTGGATTTACCGCCCATGTTTGCTCCCGTAACGATCGCCAGACGGTCGGTCGAATTATTCAAATATGTGTCGTTCGGAACAAAATCGCTGCCGATAAAAGCCTCGACTATCGGGTGTCGGCCATTTTTTATTTCGATCTCGTCGCCGTCGTGTAATTGCGGGGCGACATAATTTCTTTTCGCGGCAGTTTCGGCCAAAGCAGCAAGAGCATCGAGCGTTGCGACGGCGCGAGCGGTCGATTGCAGCTTTTTCGTTTCGGCACGAACCATCTCGACCACCTTTCGAAACAAATCGGTTTCGATCTGCACGATCCGATCTTCGGCTCCGCGCACCTTTTGCTCCCATTCCTTAAGTTGCGGCGTTGTGAAACGCTCGGCATTTGCAAGCGTTTGACGGCGTTCGTAATCTTCAGGTACGCGTGAAAGATTGGCCTTCGAAATTTCGATGTAATAGCCGAAAACATTATTAAACCGAACCTTTAGCGTGGCAACGCCGGTTCGTTCGCGTTCGGCCGTCTCGAAACCGGCGATGGTCGATTTTGTAGAGCTTGCGAGGCTGCGAAGCTCGTCAAGTTCGGGGTCGAATCCGACACGTATCACGCCACCGTCTCCCGGCGAATTCGACGGTTCATCGACTATCGCATTCGAGATCAGCTCGCGCGTTTCGGGCAGTTCAAAAAGATTTTCGGCCAGCACTTGCAGCAATAACGCGCGGGAATCCGCCAAAACTTCGATAAGATGCGGCGTTTGCTCAAGCGAATTCAAAAGCGCGACAAGGTCTCGTGGCGTTGTCGAGCCGAGATTTAGTTTTCCGGTCAGGCGTTCCAGATCCGCAACCTGATTCAGGCAGAATCGAAGCTGTTCGCGAAAGATCGAATCGGACAATTCCGAAACGCTCGCAAGCCGCGTTTCGATCTCGCCGCGTTTTACCGACGGGCGAACAAGCCACGATTTTAGAAGCCTGGATCCCATCGGCGTAACCGTTGCGTCTATGACGCCTAAAAGCGTTCGTTTCCGTTCGTCGCTTCTCGATTGAAGCAGATCAAGATTTGTGATTGTTGTCGCGTCAAGAACCAAAAAATCATTGGTTTCGAAATATGCAATCTCTGTAATATGTTCGGCGGATGCATTTTGCGTAGATTTCGCGTAAGTGAGACAGGCGCCGGCGGCCCGCACGGCTGCATCGCGTTCCTTCAATCCGAAACCTTCAAGATCGTTGACGCCAAATTGTGATCGAAGTTCACGCTCCGCGAGTGCAAGGTCAAAATGATCTTTTGAATCGATCATCGTCACGGTAGGCGAATCAGGATCGACGTAAGATTCGGCAGAATTATTCAACAAAGCAAGCGGTTGCTTTGAGCGAGAAATTCCAAGATTATCGCAGATCGTTCGTTCACTGCCATCGGCAACAAGCAATTCGCGCGGCGAAAACTGCTCGATGCTGGTACGCATTCTCTGCCATGCATCCGAGCCCGTTACTTGCGTGGCGGAAAATTGGCCGGTCGAAAGTTCGAGAAACGCGGCTCCTACCGAATCGCCTTCGGCAATGATCGCACAAAGATAAACAGCGTCGTTCGAATCAACAAGCTGCTCGTCGATGGCAGTTCCGGGCGTTATTACGCGGACGACCTCGCGTTTTACAAGTTTGACGCCTTTTCCGGCTGGCTCGGCCTGTTCGCAGATAGCAACGCGATAGCCTTTTCGAACCAGCTTTGCGATGTAGCTTGACGCAGCGTGATGAGGCACGCCGCACATTGGGATCGGATTTTTCGAATCTTTTTGACGGGCGGTTAACGTGATCTGAAGTTCGCGCGAACCTATCGCCGCGTCTTCGCCGAAAAGTTCATAAAAATCTCCGAGACGAAAAAAAAGCAGCGTGCCGGGATACGCCTTTTTGATATCCAAGTACTGCCGAAACATCGGCGTTGTGTTTTCCGTATCGTGCTCCACGTTTATTTGACAAGCAAAGTTTAGCGAAATCGCGGAGTGATTCAAAACTCCTTGTTTTAATTCCTTAAAGTATCTGATAAACTTTTTCTTTTGTGTGCTCGATTTCGGGCATGTTTTTATTTTACAGGTTAAGAAGTAAGGCTGCCGACCGCGATCATATTGGATCGGGTGGCCTGATTGGAGTAATACAATGTTGCGAACAAGTTTTTCGATCACATCAATCGCAATTGCATTTCTATTTATTGGAAATTTATCGGCGCAGACGCCTTCCGGTTCACCGCCGAATAGCGGTCAGGTTTCCGATCCTCAAAATAACGAAGAGCGCTATCGGATAGGTTTTCAGGATACGCTCGCGATCCACATCTTTCGGCACCCCGATTTATCGCAGAAAGTGAATGTAAACACGAACGGCACTATTAATCTGTTTCGAATCGAAAGGCCGATAATCGCCGTTTGCAAAACCGAAAGCGAATTGGCGGAAGATATCGCCGAAGCTTACCGCAAAGATTACCTGCGAAACCCCGAGGTTCAGGTTACCGCGGTCGAGCAGAAGTCGCAGGCATTTTCGGTCGTTGGGGCTGTCGTTAAACCCGGCTATTATTTTATTAACCGAAAGATGCATCTGCTTGAATTGCTGGCATTTGCAGAAGGGCCAAACAGGGAAGCCGGCTCGCGCGTTTTGGTGGCACGAACGGGCAGCAGGACGAATTGCAAGGAAACGGCGAATGCCGTAGATACTCCGGAAAACGTCGAGGTTGTAAGTTATAAGCTAAGAGATATTCTCGAAGGCAAATCGTCGATGCTGATG
>JBOGOW010000315.1:0-4875 GCA_050748285.1 Pyrinomonadaceae bacterium | reverse complement strand
CTGTTCGCCCGGAACCGCAACGCTGATAGCGGCGTCTTCGTCGTCATCCGAAAACGTATCGAAACTGACAAAGAGCTTCACGCCCTGCGTAAAATAATCGGGTTTTGCTTCGACGTGAAAGGGCGCATGCGTGTAATAGCGCTTGTCGTTTACGTGATCGACCGCGGCGGTGAGAAATTCATTCTCCAAAGCCCGAAGCGAATCTTCCGAATCCGTCGAAAATTTATCCCACTGCATTTTCAATTTAATATTGTGCGGGACGAATTTCCTTCCATCTTTATTTTCAGCCTCCGAATCGAGTAAAAATTTCATCCGCTCGATCAATTCGCTCGTTGCCAGCGTGCTCGAAGGCTTATATCCGCGTCCCGTCAGCCGATCGAAAATGTCCCCGATCTTCGTCAAAACGCCGCCAACCAGCCAATCCGGCGTAAATTTTGTTTTGCGTGTTTCGGGTGATGAAGTCATTTATTAGCTGATTTTAACGATGAAAAGACGATTCGATATATCTTAATCGATTGGCGGAATTGAGCAAAGGAAACTTTTCTATTGCCTAACGACGTTTAACTATGTAAAATATTCTTGGAAAAACCTTCCGCTTCTACATTTGTATCCATTGGGAACTTTCTGCCCTTTTCGAAACAAGTTACCCGTAAAAGTAAGGCAGAGAACAACTTAAGCAAATTCACCACTTGCACTCCAGTAAATCACCATGAGCAGGACAAGAAATTTTTTTCATTTTAAATACATCGGCGGATCATCGGCCGCGACACAAGCCGGTTTTTCAATAGTTGAGTTGTTCGTTGTCGTTCTGATTTTGTTAGTTCTTACTACGATTTCGATCGCTTTGGCAGCCAACTACAAGCAGCACTACAAATCCGAGGATCAATCGTTATTGATAATGGATAACATGCGTGAGGCGAGCCAGTTAGCGTTGACCAAACGGCGGACGTATCGCGTTGAAATCGACCAAACAGCTAATACGTTTAACATAATCGACGAAAACGGCCCGAATCCCAATGCACTTGTAAAGTCACTTCCGCTTGAACCGATAAGCAACATACGAATGGACGCCGCGCCAACCGGTATTGTTGCTCCGGCCCCGCCGGATTATGCTCCGGCTGTTTACGCGGCTGACACTATTGGGCATCAATCGGGCGGTCCTACCGTAATCGGCAACATAGTTTGGGCTGCGAGATTTCGAAGCGACGGTTCGGTTGTCGATGCTGCCGGTGTTCCGGTAAGCGCGACCATTTTCGTTTGGCCGCCGCTTGCTCCGGCAAATACCTCTGCAAGGTACGATCGCGAAGTAAGGTCATTAACGATCTTCGGCGGCAGCGGCTCAATGGGATATTGGAAATACGACGGCGCGACGTTCGTGCCGTATCAGTAAAGGAAAGGCAGGGAATCAAGATGCAAGTTAAATCTCAGGATGGTTTTTCGTATATAGAGGTGATAATTGCCATCGTTATTTTGATGGTAGGAATACTGGCGCTGCTATCTGCTATAACAGGCGCCGTCGTTCAGGCAAGCGGCCAGCAGCAGCAGTTAGCCGCCAAACAGATAGCGACCTCAACAATCGAATCGATAATGTCCGCAAAAGAAACCGACGTCAACCGTGTGCCGGCTCTGGTTCGTCTCGGTTGGGAAGCGGTTGGAAATGTCGGCAGTAATATCGATCCCATTACCGGACTGCCGCAAGGAGTATTTGTGACCGGAATTCAGTCAGTAATGACCGATGCCGGCCCGGACCAAATTATAGGAACTGCCGATGATACTGGAACCATTGTTCCAAACGCCCAGCGTCAAATTGTGATCACAGACATTTGCGATCCGGAAAGGCCCTCGGCTAACTGTGTTCCGGTGCCGGCTAACCCACTGCCGGTAAGGATCCGGACTGTTCAAGTTACCATAACTTATTTCGTTGGTACCATCCAAAGACAGGAAGTCCTGACCACAGTTTTGACGAATTACTCTGTCGCTAACTAAGGAATCAATATGCGTGAAGAAAAGATTTTACAATACTCAGATAGCATTTCGGGAATAAAAGACGAACGCGGATTTACGCTGATCGAACTGCTAACGTCCCTGATAATTTTTCTTATCGTGACCGGTTCGATCTTCGGCGTTATGCAGATCGCGCAGCGAAGCCGTCAAACCGTAAACCAAAAGGTTCCGTTAAGCAAAAATGCCCGCGTCGCCCTGAATTTGGTTGGGCGCGACACATATAATGCCGGATTCGGCTATCCTGTGCGCAGTATTGTGCTATTGCCGGAGAACACTCTCTCGCCGCTGCTTGGGCTTCCGCCCGATTCCGATGCGACGCGCGACACAGTTCCGCCGATAATTGCGGGAAACAATATTACTCTCAATACGTTTAACACGGCACCCAACATCAGGACCGATCAGATCACGATGATTTTTAAGGACGCTTCATTCAATATCGTGGGTGCGGCGGGGCCGCCAGATACGCGTGTGTCGCAAACATTGAATATCGAGGCGGCCACAACCGTTATGGGCATCGACCAAATAGTTCCGCTTTCCGGGAGCAACATCGGTTGTCGCGTTAACGACCTTTTTCTTGTTACAGGAAATGCCGGTTCCGCACTTGCGGTGGCCACCGGTTTGCCTGACGCCCAGACGGTTCAGTTTGCAAGTGGTGACGTGCTTGGATTTAACCAACCGGGATTGGGCGGACCATTAAACCTCATAGTCACCCCAGGTGGCATGCTGCGAGTTATTATGGTGACTTATTTCGTAACACCAAATGGGACTCTAACCAGACGAAGATACGTAAACGACGCACCGGTTGCTCCTGCATTGGGAATAGCGTTTGTCGATGACCCTTTGATTTACGGAGTTGAGGATTTTCAGATCACATATGTAATGAATGACGGAGCTCTGCTTGACAACCCGGCCGATCCGGACGGCCTTCCGGCAAGCGGCGACGAAGATCAGGCAAGGCTGTCGTTGGTGCGGCAGATCAGATACACGATCAGCCTGCGGACCACTGATCTTGATTCAACTCGCCAACCTGTTCGGCTGACTATGACTTCGACATTCAGCACACGTAATTTGGGCTACTAAACATTTAATGAGGCTGTTTTATATGGATACGTTGGAAATTAAACAAGAAGAATCTTTAGGCATAACCGGCAACCTCTCTCAAAGAGGTTCCGCCCTGGTTATTGCGTTATTTATATTGGCCCTGATCGGCACATTTGTGGCGTTGGCATTGACCAGATCGTCATCGGAAGCAGCTGCGGTCGGAAACGAAGCGGCCGAAGGCCGCGCGGTTTACGCAGCTCAGGGAAGCCTCGAGGTGATGACCCGAAACTTTAACAAGTTGTTCGAGGTAGAGCTCAATCCCGGACCGGCGGATATTACTACGGTACAAACTGCTATTGTTCCGGGACTGGATAATAGAGTCGGCGGACAGTACAACTTTTTTCAGGAAGTAATTCAAACTGATGAAAACAGACCGACGAGCGAAAAAACGATAAATCTTACTCAGGGGCCGTTCGCCGGTTTAGTTTCCATTCAGGATAACTGGCGGCTCCGAACCACCGCGACCGACCCCGGCGGCACACAGGTGCAGTTGACGCGAAACATTCTAAACAACCGGATCCCGATCTTTCAGTTCGGCATCTTTTACGATGATGATCTCGAGTTTCACCCCGGGCCGCGTTTCGATTTCGGCGGTCGCGTTCATTCGAACGGTTCGCTGTTTCTTATGGGCGGCGCAGCGGGAGTGAATTTTTCCTCGAAAGTTACCGCCGTCCAACACGTATTTACGGATACCGGCAAGAACGGCACATACACCTGGGTTGACAATGTAACAATCAATAACGCCTCATCTATGCCTATTCGTTTGCGGGTCAATGAAGGCAGCGTCCTGGCAAATACCGTAAACGGCCCACCGGTTACCGGAGCTCCGCTTCCGACCGCATATAATAACGCCGGCTGGGCAGCCAGCGAAACAAGATTTGACGGCAACCTGCTTGCCTATACAAGTGCGCTTAATCTGCCGTTAAAACTCAACAGCAACAATACCGGACAGAATCTCGGTCTTATCGAGATCATAAAACGCGGGAAATCGCCGGGCGATCTTTGGAATGACGGAACCGGGACGGTTGCCGCCCCGAATATTATTCCTGTTGTGGCTGGGAACGGCGATGACAAGATCACCCAAAGCGAGCGTTATTACAACAAAACCGGAATCCGCATTTCATTGGCCGATTCGAAGGCAAAATTGCCGGGCTGCGTTACGCCCGCGAATGCAGCGGTACCGGGCCGATGTGGAATTCGTCTCGATGGCGACAACCTCGGAGTGCTGGAAGGCGCGGTTGTCGGGGCGCGAGGCTATCGACCAAAGGCAATGGCTGACGGATACCAGGCAACGGAAATCAACGGCGAGCGATTTTGGCTGAATATCCCCGGCCGTGAAATGTGGATCAAGGTTGAGACGGTGATTTATAATAAGACAACCCAAGTCTATGACGCCGTCGATATTACCGAGGAAATGCTTAGCTTGGGCGTAACGGAAGAGGCACGCAGGATTACAGCCGTAGCCCCCGCAAATAATTTTCAAATTACCGATCCGAACTACGATAATGGTGTTGCCGGCAGCTTGAGAAACGACAGTCGCTCCGTGATCAAGCTTCAACGTTTTATGTTTAGCGATCCTGCGGGAGCAGGGACGGCGGTTCCCGTCACTAGCAACGTAATGCAGAGCGCAACCTTTGGGGGTAGAATTCGAAACTATGTGGTTTCTGCAACTAGACCATCTTTGCCAATTGGAAGCACATGTGCATCCGGCGGAACGGCGCCTGCGAACAACGGAACATTTCCAAATGGAATTGTCGGTGGCGACAACCC
>JBOGOW010000314.1:0-4919 GCA_050748285.1 Pyrinomonadaceae bacterium | reverse complement strand
CCGTTCATCACCGGAAGCATTACATCAAGTATCGCAAGATCGTAACCGCCCGCTTTCGCCGTCTCAAGCCCTCGGTCGCCCGAATGAACCGACTCGATCTCAAACCCTTCGGCAGTTAGATATTCGCTCACAAGTTCGCAAAGCTCAACGTCATCATCAATTATCAAAATTCGGCTCATCCTTTTTTGGTAATCGACCGATGCTGTGGCGGTCGCTGCCGCAGATCGTTTCGGAATAGAGGATAACTGATAGATTTCAGATGATAGACCGAATCTCTCAACTATCATTTACAATCTTTCATCTACTTCGAAACCGGTCGCCCGCGTTCGAATTTATCGCACCACAACTATAAGACTCCACCTCCTTTTTTGCATTATAAATAAAAATCCGCCCCTTTTTCCACGTTTTACAATTCTTTACACAAAAACAAAAAAAAACCGCGGCAGGTTCCCCCACCGCGGTTCATACTCTAAGAACGTAGTCCTTTAGAAATTCAGCTTCAATGAAAGCTGTATTCTGCGGGCCGTATTTGTAACGCCGTCATTTATCCTACCGAATGTTCCGCTGGTAACGGTCGCGGTTGGAAGGTCGAAATTCGGATGATTCAGAACATTTCGAGCATCAACCCTGAAATCCAAGTTGAAACGCTCCGTGAATCTGAATTTTCGAAGCAGCGAAACGTCTGGTTGAATGTAACCCGGCGTTAAGAAATAATTTCTGCCGGTATTTCCATTCTCACCCGTCGCCGGATTGCTAAACAGCGCCCGGGCCGCTGAATCAAACCAGAAGTTTCTACCGCTCTCAAGTACCAACGACCCCAAGTTACGTGGGCAACCGTTGCAGTTTGCGGTCGATTGTACGGCATTTGTAGACGTGTTGAACCCGGAAAACACGGTAAACGGTCGGCCGGACTGCCACAGGAATGTTCCCGCAAATTGCCAGCCGCCTATCACATAATCGGCAAACGAGTTTCCGGTTTTGAACTTTCGTCCATGACCGAATGGCAGCTCATAAACCCAAGTTGACTGGAATACGTGCCGTCGGTCGAAATCCGACCACGAAAAATTCAAGTCTCGATTATCGTTGTCGAACGGCGTATTTCCCGCTGACTGTGCGGCCCCTGATGAAACGGTCGTGAATGTTGGGTCGAATGAACGATTGTCTTTTGATTCCGCCCAGGTATATGATGCCTGAAAACTTAGTCCGGCATTCAGACGACGTTTGAAGATAAATTCAAGCCCATTGTATTTCGAGTAATCGCTACTGTCGATAACATTGAAGCCACCGGCGAACTGCGGATATTGCATAAAGAAGAAAGGATCGAATCCAGCAGCGGTCAAGGAGCTCGAACCAGACCGGCGAGCAAGAGTTTGTGCGACGCCAGCGACATTATTGCCAACCAAATCTGACGAGAATTCGGTCCTGAATGATGCGAGCGTGTATTGTGCACCAGATGTGGTTCGGAAAAATGGAATAAGACAGCTTGCCATATTTGCCTGAGCATTTCTGAACGCCGTCAGAAAGTTTTCATTCGGACAATTAGAACGAATATTTTGCAAGTTCACTTGATTGGCGTTGTATCCGCCCAAAAGATGCACGGCTTGTTTGCGAATATAATTGAACTCGAAAACATTGGCCTTTCCGATCTCTTGCTGAAAACTTACCAGGAAAGAATGGACCTGCGGATACGTCAGATCCGGATCGATGACCGAGAGTGCGTTCGAGCTCAATGCCGGCGGCTGACGAAGCTGATCGGGAGATATCGTCGGGAACAGCGCGTCAAATTGCGCAGTGGAATTGCGAAGCAGTCCTCCACCTTGGCCAAACGCGGAATTGGTTGAACTCGTATTGTTTCCGGGCGTGCCTTGGAAAATACTCGATCCGAATAAGAACGTCGCAAACCGATCGGTCGCCATTCGATAATTCGCACGTATCGATGTTTTGCCCTTCTTAAAGGGATCCCAAGCGAAACCGACCGAAGGCAATATCAGCCCGTATTCGTTTCCGAATAAGTCGCCTTCAACCCATCTGAGACTATTGGTTGGCGCCGCACCGATCTTGACGGATTGGTCAGGTACAAGGATCGGACGGCCATTGACTTTTGGCCGCACCTTCACTTCCCAACGCACCCCAAGGTCTAAAACAAAATTAGGACGCATTCGCCAGCTGTCTTGAACATAAAAATCATATTCGTTGTAATGGGCTTCGTTTATCCAACGTGTCCCGCCCGGCGCAAACGTCGAAGGATTAGCCGGGTCAAGCACAAACGCTCGATTCAACGTCCCGAGGTGGCCGATCAGGTCGGTCAATGTTCCACGAAGCCTAGTCAGGTCGGTCCCGGCGATCGAATTGGTTCCCGCAACCGGAAGACCATAGGTCGTAAACAGCGAAGCGGCACTCGAAAGCGGGGTCTTACCTTCTATCGTCGAACCTGCAACGGAATAACGGTCATCCAGGTGTTTATTTAAACGGAAATTGATTCCTGTTTTGACCGTATGCGGTGAGAGATCAAAGGTCATGTTATCGACATATTGGTATGTCGTAGAACCGCGTGCATTGAACGAATCGTTAAAGTTAAAATCGGACGGGTTAATGAACGCAAACCGGTAATTCAGATCCGGCTCCGGGGTATCGAACGAAAATGCAAAGGTGCTTCGGCCCCAAATAAACTCGTTTGTAAACTTTGGAGTTGGTGAAAAACGCCAATTCGCTGCAAGATTCCTCGGCGACCGAAACGTATCGACCAAACGCGGCGTATCGGGAAAGACTTTGCGACCGCCATTGCCACCGTCGCCTATACTATTTTGATCTCCATATCCATATCGAACGTAAAACGCATTCTTCTCATTGAGTATGAAATCGAACTTTGTTACGAAATCGATCTGCTTCTCGTTTCCCGGAGCGCTCCAACTATATCCAGCCGTATTCAGCCCGTCACCTGCGGTGAAGTTATTTGGCAATGGCATCGAATTGATGAGACCAACCAAATACGGATCAAATGAATTCGGGGCCGAAACGGCTCCATTGTAGGATGTGATGCACGGCTGATTGGTCGGAGGCGATCCGACACAAGCCGGAAGAATTGGATTTCCAGTCGCATCAACAGCAGCGGTTGCGGTGCCAGCCGGTGCATTCGCACGACCAACAACATAACGGAATAATCCAAGACGTGCCTGCGGCGTATAAACGGTGCGCGTTACTGCGGCAGAATCGGAGGCACGCAGCAATTGAAGATTCACAAAAAAGAACGCCTTGTCTTTCAACAACCTAAATATCTGTGAATCGTTGGGTTTCGGATAAAATAAAGGGCCGCCAAAACTTCCGCCGTAGATATGCTGAACGAACTGGCCTTTATTCAAACGGTTGATCGTTTCTGAATAGCTTTTAGCGTTGAATCTGGGTGTTTGATAGTAATCAAATATGTTCCCGTGAAATTCATTGGTGCCTGAGCGGGTAACGAACGTTACCTGAGCACCACTGCTGCGGCCAAGTTCGGCGGTCGAATTTGCGGTGACTATTTGAAACTCGCGAATCGACTCGGGATTGGGCCGAAGCGGAGTGAAGTTCGAGCCTCCGGCCGTTGATTCATTTATATCGATGCCGTCCAATGTGAAATTAAATGAGCGATCTCTCGATCCATGGATATGAACGCCGCCGCCGGTGTTGGCCCCATTTGCAACCCCTGGCTGAAAGTTCAATAGATCCAACGGATTTCTCCCACGAGTTCCCACAATCGGTAAGCTTTCAACTGCGCGTTCTTCGATCGTTGTCCCTGAGTTCCCCGAGGTAGAGGTTTGTACTTGCTCTACAGCACCGATCACGGTTACGGTCGCCGAAACATCGCCGACAACGAGCGTGAAATTGGCGGTTGCAGGTTGGTTCACCAGAGCAGTGTTACCGGGCGCAATGATCTTATTGAAGCCAGTCTTTTCAACCGTAATCTCATAAACGCCGGCTTGTATTAAATCGAATACATAAGAACCATTACTGGCCGATTGTGTGGAAAGCAGAGCGCCTCCGCCTTCACGTTGAAGTGTAACCGTTGCGCCCGAAACAGGAGCGCTCTGCGGGTCGGTAACTACACCGGTTATTCGTGTCGTTGTTCCCTGCGAAAATGCTGCTGCGGCAAAAACGACAAGAAGTGAAAAAACCAATGAACCTCTAATGCTCCAACTCTTGATCATCTTAATCCTCCAAAATCAGTGTTAAAATTTTTACGCATTGCGTGATTACCGGCTTTTTAGTTTCGACTATTCGAAGGCCGATAAACATAAAGATAATTTGCCTCAATTCAGATTCACCTAACCGATACTTATCGCTTACTGCGCACTCGATGGACACTTTCCCGCGAAATCGATCGATGTGAACTAATTGTTAATTATCAGTATTATCCGAAATGGTTATAACCCTAAATCGCTTATTTGTAAAGCAGAAAAGTGCTGCGCCGGCGAAAAAAATCATTTTCTTTTTCGGCAACGTATCTTCCGATGCTCTCCGGCGAATCGCCGCGTTTGATCTGTTCAAGCACTTCTTGATTTACAAGGAGCCGTGCGTATCGCTCGACCTGCCAGTCATTTGGATACAATTTTCGCAGCGCACACGCGATCTCGATGCCGGTTCGAACAGGCTTAAACACATTACGTTCGGTTATTACGAGATTTATGCCGGAAAGGTTTTCACCTTTGAAAACGGACGCAGTTGGCTTAAATCTGATCGGAATAAATCGAATGCCGGGAAGATTTCTTTCGTTCAAGTATTTCGCTAATTTTTGCCCGTCGATCCACGGAGCGCCGATAATCTCGAAAGGCGTGTCGGTGCCGCGGCCGACGCTGACGTTGGTTGTTTCGAGCAGGCCGATTCCCGGATATAGCGTCGCTTCGGTCAGCGAACGCATATTCGGTGAGGGATTTATCCAAGTC
>JBOGOW010000313.1:0-4925 GCA_050748285.1 Pyrinomonadaceae bacterium | reverse complement strand
GATAATGGGTGCGAGAAATGCGATGTATGATCGCGGTATTTTGCGATCATACGATCTTGGCGCGCGGACGATCAGCGTTGGCAATCTGACGACCGGCGGAACCGGAAAAACACCGCTTGTCGCGTTAGTAGCCGAAATTTTGGCAGCGAACGGCGAGAAGGTTTGCATTCTAACGCGTGGTTACGGACGTGCAAAACCAAAATGGCGAGTTTTAGTTTCGGATGGTGTAACGGTTTTGGTCGAAGCAGATACTGGCGGCGATGAACCGGTCGAGATTTCAAAAAAACTGCTCGGAAAGGCGATAGTCATTGCCGACGCCAACCGAGTTGCAGCGGCAAAATGGACAAAAGAAAATTTCGAAATAACAACTTTCATTCTCGATGATGGCTTTCAGCATCGCCGTGCAAAGCGCGATCTTGACATCGTTTGCATCGATGCAACCGACCCCTGCGGCAATGGAAAGATGTTGCCGGCAGGATCGCTGCGCGAATCGATCGCTGGATTGAATCGCGCCGATGCGATCGTTATCACGCGCTCTGACCAGGCCGATAACGTCGCCGATACGGAATCAAGAATTCGTGCAGGAAACTCATCGGCGCCTATATTTAAGGCGTCAACTCGAATAAATAGATTTGTGTTACTTGATGATTTCCTGGAAGGTTCGCACTTTCACGGCTCGGAATCATTGCCTCGAGATTCATTTGCGTTTTGCGGCATCGGCAATCCTGAAAATTTCTTTCGAACACTCGAAAAATTCGGTGCGGAATTTGTGGCCGGGAAGGCGTTCAAAGATCACTTCAATTACAGGCAAGCGGATATTGAATCCGTCGAGAATAGGGCGAAAAAGGCTGGTGCGAATATTCTAGTTACCACGGGAAAAGACGCCGTAAAACTGAAAGCTCTTAGTTTTACGATGCCATGCTATGTCGCGCTTACCGATAAGATGATCGGCGATTTTGACGATTTTAAAAAGCTCATTTTAGCTTCTTCTTAGCAGGTGATTCTTTCTTGTCGCCCCAATAAAATGCCCTGATCACAAGCACGTAAACAAGCACGCTGATAAGCAGCAGTACAAAAAAGAAAACAATAAACCACGCGAGAGACGACATTTATTCGGTTTCCTCAATAACGGGATTTTCGGCATCGACCAATGTTGCAAACAGCCCGCGCCCGCCTAGATGTTCGGTCAAGTTTCTGTAGATCACCGTACCGATCGCGACAATTGGTATGGAGATGAAAACACCCGGAATCCCCGCAGCTTGTTCGCCCGCCAAAACCGACAAAATTATCACCACTGGATGAAGATGTATTCCGCCACGCACTATGCGTGGGTAGGTTACATAGTCGTGTATTACACGCAAGACAATGAGGAAGACCATCGTGTAAACGGCCCTCCAAGGGTCGTCGGAGAATGCGGCTGTTGTAACGGCTATCAACCCAAGAGTAAGCGGCCCGATCAATGGAACGAATTCAAATATCCCGGCGAGAATACCAAGAAGCAAAGCAAATTTTAGCCCGATCAGGTAAAAACCGATCGTGCAGATAATCCCGATCAGGAAGCATGAGAATAATTGAGCACGCGTGTATGCAGCCAGCGTGGAATTTACATCCTGCATTACGCTTTCCGCTCGTATTCGCCAGCGCCCGACAGGAAATAAACGAAGAACAGCAAGCCGAAAGCTATTCGCATCCTTCAGAAAGAAAAATGAAAAGATCGGCACGATTATCAACCACGGCAGGAATGTGATCGAAGACAAAACAAAATTTCCAAAGCCCGTGGTGATCTTTTCGCCAAATGTTATCGCCTGTTCGTTCAGTCTCGTCTGAACTTCTTCCGGGATTCGCAAGCGGTCGTAACGATAATTGAGATCGTTAAATGTTTGACGAATTCCTGCGGCGTAGGTCGGCAGTCTCGATCCAAATTCCTTGCCCTGCTCGACAACCGGCGGCGTTACATTCAAAATGAAAATTCCGAAAACGAGACCGACCACAATATACGAGATCAGAATCGCGAATGAACGCGGCATCAATTTATCGTATTTAGTTTCACGAAAAGGCCGCCGAATAAGGCGAACAAGCGGATCAAGCAGGTAAGCAAGAAACACGGAGATCACCACAAGAAAAGCCAGAAAGGTCAGCGCACCGAGTAAGCTCTCGATCCGATTAGCGACAAAAACGACCAGCAATACGATGACTACAACACGGATTATCGAAAGCACGGGCGGCGACGACGGATCAAGAAAAACACGCGTCTGGTGGGGCGGTTCGGCAGCTTTCGAGTCGTTCAAATTGACGTTTTCCGATTCGGTCATAAGCGAGTAATTTTCTCTAAGATTTGTTCGAACTTGAGTTAACAGGGATTATCTCATTTTCCGGTTTCGAAAAATCCTCAAACGCAAATCGTTCCTTTAACAATTTGAAATTCTCAGCCGGAAATCTGAAGTTTGAACCGATAACCAATGCTTTACCGCCCTCTGAAAGTTTGCGACGATTTATCTCGTACGGCGTGTTTGCGTTAAAAAAAGCACGATCATCCGCGTCGAACTCGGCGCCGTCCTTTCGTCGAAAAACATAAACAAAATTGAAGTCGGCGGTTTTCATTGCCGCCATATCGTCTTCAACACGCGTAACTCTGGGGGTTCCCGAATTCTCCGTCGGTTTTGTTTGCCTATCGTGCTCAGCCGACGAATTAACGATCCTTTGATTCGGCGCGCACGCCGAGATCAGGACAAGCGCGGCAGATAAAATGTGCGTGAGAAGAATTTTCACGGTGCGTTTTCCTCGTCGTCGGTTTCAACGTTTGAATTAGTATTCGCGTTGCGTTCTTCTTCATCCAATTGCTTCCTTTCTTCCGGTGTTTCGGGAGCGTCATCCTCGGGCGGTGCGGCGCCTTTCTGTTCGCGGATCTTCAAAATCCGGGCTTCATCGTCTTCATAAACGATCTGGCCCCAACCGCTATCGATCAGCTTTGCAATCATATCTTCATTTTCTGTCGCATCGGCAAAAACGAAATTGGCGCCGAAGCGGTCGCGGATAAGCGGCCCTGCTTCGTCGATCTTGCCGCCGGTAATCTCGGTCAGCAGTTTGTAAAGCTCGGCATTTTCAGAATACAGATAGTTCGGATCGAGGCCGTAAACGTAGCTGTGTTTCTGGTCGTGGAAAAACAGCTTCGGGAAATCGTCCCAGTTCGCGTTGAATATGCGTTCGCCGGCGGGAATATTTTCTTTTCCTTCGGGATCGGTTCCCACCATCCAATTCGCCGCACGCTGATATTTGTCGTTCGAATCGTTGCTCGCAATCGTTCCCATAAGGCCGCCGAATTCGATTCCGAAACGCTGCAGCCCTACCATGTTGATCATAAATATTACGATCAGAATGATCCCGAGCGTCCATACTCCGGCTTGTTTGACGATCAGCCATCGCTCGTCAACGGTTCGCATTTTTGAAACGTCGAGGTATGGTTCGATGTCGCGTCTAAAATCTTCGGGCAGCTCGAACGTTTGTTTGATGTTGAACGCCTGCACGCTGAACGCGGCAAAGAGGACGGCGAAGGGCGGAAAATATTCCGCAAAACGCTTCGAGCGAAATTGTGCCGCGAGCAAGATCGAAACAAACATCAAAAAGAACGTCGCCTTCTCGGGCAGCTTGCCGTTCTTCGGCATAAAGAGAATGTAGCCGACAACCATCGCAACCATCGCAACCGGAAAATGCGTGAGCAATTCCATACCGTTATACGGATACCACTCGCCGCCGACCGCCACCGCAAAATCGCTGCCGACCTTGAATTTCGTGATGAAATGTTCCCAGAACAAACCGAGATTTGCCGGAAAATAAGGGTTGATCACGTTGCCGAGAATCATTCCGGCGCCGGTATGTGCAAGCGGCTGCCATTCGAATTTACGCTCGTTCCAGGCGATGATGACGACCCAAATAAGCGCGGCGATAAACAACAGCGGAAAAAGGCTGTATGTCCAAACGAACGCAAACATCAGCGGCAGCAGCCACACGTATCGCCGCTCAAACAAAAAATAAATCCCGGCGATCGAAAAAATGATCGTCAGCGGCGGCGCCTTTGCCATGTTCATTCGGTAATAGAACATGTTGGCGCAGGTCAGGATCGCCGCAAACCAGATAAGAAGATGATCGACCTTGTATCGAAACAGCAGCCAATAAACAGAAAAAATAGCAAGGGTTGAAAAAACTATCGTGCTGATCTTTGCCGCCATCACCGGTTCGAAAAACCAAAGGAACGGGATCTGCAAAAGATGAAACAGGAAATGATGATCGTTATAATCGTGCGGGTTCAACACGGTAAGCGGCAGCCATTTGAATTCCGGCAGCCACTTGAACTGCGAGAAATTTTCCCACAGCAGCGAGCTCCAGCGGATGTGATAATAGCCGTCCCAATCGCCGCAGCAGATCGCCGTAGTGCGAAACTGCAGAAACGACATCACGATAACTATCGCGATCAGCCCAAAAACGAGATAGACCATCTGCGTGGCCTGCTCCGTCTCCAGATACTGACGCCACGCGGGCTTTGCCGGTATCGCCTTTAGTTCGATCTTCGGTGTTTCCTGCTCGATTGCTTCGTCCATTTTGCTTCAAATACAAAAGGAAAAAGTAACACGAACGCCGTACATTTATCCACACGACCGGAGGGGCTCACGGCGCGTTCACCCTCGCAGTTTGCAGACATCCCGCATATTTTTCGCACATCGTGCTCAAGGTCAACGGGACGAGCGACCACTCCAGTCCGGCGGCTTGACCGCATCGCATCGCGGTCGTGCTGTGCCCGACCGGACACAAACGACCCCGGAATCTTTATGCCCGAACGACCAAGTTAATACCCGAACATTTAAGAGCGGGGGCAAGCCCGCCTTCCTGACTTGACTTGTATTAACATGTTTTATTCCTGTCAATTGTCC
>JBOGOW010000312.1:0-4939 GCA_050748285.1 Pyrinomonadaceae bacterium | reverse complement strand
AACGCTCATTTTTTTACTCCCGCATGGATTGCGGCGATGCCGCCGGTAAGATTTGTATATTCTACATCATCCAAACCGGATTCACGCATCATCGCGGCGAGCTGTTTTTGATCGGGAAATTTCGACACTGAGTCCGGTAAATATTCGTATGCGCCGCGCGAACCGCTGACCAAACCGCCGATGCGCGGCAAGATGCTTCGAAAATAATAATTAAAAACGGCGCGAAGTCCGGGCATATTCGGCGAAGAGAATTCGAGAATGATGAGTTTGCCGCCGGGCTTAAGCACGCGTTGAAGTTCGCCTATTCCGTCTCTAACATTCGATAAATTACGAAGGCCGAATGCAATGGTTACGGCGTCAAACGTCGCATCGGCAAAGCCGAGCCTCATCGCGTCGCCTTCTACGAAAGGTATTTCCAACGCCTTCGATTTCGCTATCGCAAGCATAGGACGGCAAAAATCTGTTCCGATCACTTTTGCTTTTGCGTCGTGTTGGAGTTCGATCGAAAGGTCGCCGGTTCCGCAAGCGACATCCAAAACAAATGCGTTTGGATCGGCAAGTATCGTGTCCAACTTTACTCGAACTTTTCGACGCCAACGCTTGTCGATATTTGCCGACAGAAGATGGTTCAGCAGGTCATAGCGACCGGCAATGCCGGAAAACATTTCGCGAACCGCAGCCGCATGTTTTATCTCGGTTTCGGTTCGCTCCATTTTCTAGTTTGAGGTTTTTTGCGAAAGCAGAAGAACGCTTGCGACAGGCTGCTGTTTGAGTCTATCGGCAATACGCTGGACGTCAGCGAGCGAAAGTTTTGCAAATGCTTCCTGATCGGCTTTTACGCTTGCCAACTTGTAAGTATCGGCGTCCAGCCAACGCGCGGCACTATCTTGCTTGTTATAATCTGTCGTTGCCGCAAGTTTTCCGACGCTAAATTCCGCATCGGTGATCTTATCGTTAAGGACTGCGGACATCATATCGTTTGCTTCGAATTTTGGCTTTTCGGTCGTAACGGACGTTGTCATTTCACTGCGGATATTCGATATTCCGAATATCAAAACGCCGGGAAGCACATTCGAATAATTACGGACGAACATGTTCGCCCGTCTTTCTTCAGGTGCTTTCGATTTAAAACGGGATTCGTAAATATTTGCCAAAACTGTGGCAGCGGCATAGTCTTTATCGTTTCTCGCAACGCCGCGAAGCGCGTATCTGATCTCGGTAACGCCGGCTTCGGGCGATTCTGCGATCTGTGTTGCGGGCGGCGGCGGGTCGGGCTGCTTAAAGGTTGACGGAATTTTCTTATCCGATTTGAGCCATGAGCCGAAATATCTTCGCACCGCTCGATAGCCGTTATCGACCGGAAAATTACCCGAGATCGCAAGCGTTGCATTGTCCGCTCCAAAGAGCCGATCATAAGCAAATCGCAGATCGGCGAAATCGATCTCGTTCAGCGATTTCGTGCTTCCGGCGATCGGTCGTCCATAGGGAAACGTCTGGAAAAGCCGACGCCTTACGGCTAGATCGGCGGCTGCGCCCGCATTTAACTCGCGGGCGATGACTTGTTTTACCAACCTTGCCTTAACGACGTCGGTCGTCGCTTTGTCCAAAACCGGTGTAATAACCGCACTTGCCAATGTTTCGATCAACGCAAGATAAGAATCGGGTTTCGCTGACGCAGCGATCTCGATGTAATCGTAATTACATTCGATCTTAAGCTCGCCCTCGAGGTCCTCGGTAAAAAAATTGCGGGCGTCATCATTCGGAAAGATCGCTTCGGAAAGAAGCTTCATTACACCTTCGCGCTCCTGCGGATCGAACGACGCTCCGGCATGTATCCGCAGGCGAATAGTCACCTTTGGCTGGGAGGCATCGCTCCACATCAAAACCCGCAGGCCGTTTAACAGCTTTTCCTGTCGCGGCGCGGCGGAAGTCGATTGTGCGGCGGCGATCCCTGCGGCAGCGGCAAGCATCAATATACAATAGAGAAATTTGCGTTGAAACATATTAAATCTAATCTTTTACAAATCGGCAAAAAGGAGATGTTATCGTTTTTAGTTGCAAATTTCCATTTAGATGTTGCAGCGGCTTTTGCGGAAATGGATTTTCTTCATTGTTTCAGTGATGAAAAAAATGTAACCAAACAGGCATCGCTGTTTGTCTATAAGGCATCTATCTCATTTGAGGGAACACAAAATCGAAAGTGGCGGTGTTTCCAAGATAAGACTTAACATCCTGAAAAAAGTCGCTATAATATAGGTAATTGATCTTTCGCCCGGTGAGAATCGGGTGGGACGAAAATAGAGAGGTCGAAAGAGATGGGAAAATTAGTTAAGTATTGCAGTTCGTGTGATGAAGGATTCGCTGAAAGGTTTGTGTTCTGTCCAGTCTGCGGAGAGTCGCTGCAAGCTTTCGAGATGAATCCGGTTGCGGCCGAGGAAATCGTTCCCAAAGCAGTCGAAGCAGCACCGTTTGTCGAACCGGAGTTTATGGAAACAGTCATTGACGAACCGGCGGTCGAGGAAACGCTCGAAGCCGGGCACATCGACGAAGAAGATATTGAGATAAGCGATCCCGAAGAAGAGGGAGCAGTTACCGTATCGGTGCCGGCAGCTGCAAAGGTTTTTACTCAACCGGCGATGTTCGCCGACGAGCCGCGTGCGATGAAGGTCACGCCCGCGGATTTGGACGACGGATATTACATCACCGTAATCGAGGAAAAAAATGTCAACCAGAGGAATATGCTCCTGCTCGGCTCGACGGTGCTTTGCCTTTCGGTTGCGCTTGGCGCGACGATTTATTCTTTATTCGATAAGGATCTCGGCATCGGGGCGATCGATGGCGACAGGCTGTTTTCAGCCGTGATCGTCGATGAACCGATGACAGTCGAAGAAGAGCAGATCAAAAAAGATAAAGATAAAGGCGGCGGCGGCGGCGGTGGCGGCCGCGAAGACGAGGATCCGGTTTCTCAAGGTAATCTTGCGGATCAAACCAAGAATCCGCAGCGCGCTCCGGACGCTAAAGTCCCAAGGCTCGAAAATCCACTGGAACTTCCACCTGCCTCCACCGAAGGCGATAGGAAATTCCCCAAGAATTTTGATCGTTACGGCGATCCGATTTCGAAATTCGGCGGCCTTTCAAACGGACCCGGAACCGGCGGCGGACAGGGAACAGGAAACGGAACCGGCCAGGGAAGCGGTCGCGGAACTGGAACCGGCAGCGGAACGGGTTCCGGCAGCGGCGGTGGAAATGGTCCGGGTAATGGTGACAGCGACGGGGTGGGCGGCTCGCGTGACGGCCCACCTCCGGTGAGGGCGCCGGTTACAACACCCCTGAAAATCATTTCGAAGCCTCGCGCGGCATATACGGAAGATGCTCGAAAAAACAATTTTACAGGAACTGTTAGACTGAAAATTACGCTTCTCGCCTCGGGTTCGGTAGGGTCAATTGTGCCAGTCACCCGAGTTCCGTATGGGCTTACCGAGACTGCTATTGTGGCCGCCCGCCAGATAACGTTTGAACCTAGAAAGATAAATGGCGTGGCTCAGTCGTCAATCCTCACGATCGAGTATAATTTCGCGATCTACTAATTGAATGGATTAGCTCACTCTAGTGCGAGGGTCGACGAGACCCTCGTTTTTTTTGCGATTTTGTCATTCCTATTTGCAGAATCGCCCAACTATCAGTTTCATTACTTTTATTATGATTTGTTGCGTTTCAACAAATTCGTAAATCACATAACACGCAGTCAGGAAGGCGGGCTTGCCCCAGCTCTTTGCCGCAAGCCCGCACAAAGTAAGGGTGAAATAGTCGAGTTATGGAGAGAGCCCTTACTTACGTGCGGGCTACGGACATGCGGGCGGCGAAACGGGGGACACGGCCATTCAGATCATGTCGCTTTCGGTTTTTGAGCTTTCGTTCATTTCGAAACGGTGATGATCGCGGCGGGATAATTTTTTCTCGAAATCGAGCGGTTCGTCGTCGGCGAAATCGATGCCCATTGCATGTGCGTTTTCCTCGACGTCGGATTGATCGGGTGTTGGATTGTGACCAAAGACAGACTCGGAGCCGGAACTATTAACTTCTTCCCATTGAGCGTCGATGTCGCCGCCCGAATCGCGCGGCGATGAGGAATGATGTTCGGCAAGACGTTCGCGAAGCTCGCTCGGCGCCTGCGGCACATGTGCGATCTCATCATCGATGAACTGCTTCATCTCGCCATTGACGGGATTTTCTGCAGCGTAAAATTCGAGCTTGTTGCCTGACATCTTGTTGGCTCCGATTTCGAACTTGAGGATAACGATAGTTTATCACGAATTCGCTCCTTTGCGGTAACAATTCAAATAAACTGTAGTGGGCAGTTTTCGCTGACTTTGTGCGCTTTGTGTCATAACCTGGTGATCTCTGTGTTAGAAAAGAACTTAACACAGGGGTCACAGAGGGTTTCACAAAGATCACAAAGATAATCTCAATCCTGAAAAAGTAAAAAAATTCGAACTGACCAACTATCAAATAAACACTACGGACTGAGACGAGGGAATTTCGAAGCGACGGCGGCAACGCATGTTTTTGCACATTAGCTGGTCGTCGATCCGCACCATATAATCGCGTGATTTTTCATATTTCGCACGGTCGTGCTCATTCAAATTTCGCGGCCCGCTCTTTTTTTTTGTTCGCTTCATCCAGCGAACATCGTAATCATTTCGTTCACGGCAATTCGGGCACGAAAAGCTCGCCTTCTTCGTCTCTTGTCTCTCGTCAAAAATATCGCGTTCATGCATCGGTTTATTTTACACTAATTACAAAATTTCTAAATTCGTAACTGCTAAGAGCGGGGGCAAGCCCGCCTTCCTGACTTGTCTTTTGTTAACATTCTTTAGCTTACTCTATGATCCCAAGTGAATCGGCAAAGTCAGGAATTACACAACACGCAGTCAGGAAG
>JBOGOW010000311.1:0-4942 GCA_050748285.1 Pyrinomonadaceae bacterium | reverse complement strand
GCTCAAGAATATCTTGACAGAACCCGAAGGAAAGGTGAGGTATCCTGCAAAATTCATATATTTGACTGACCATGACGACGAACCTCTGGTTGAAGATGGTTTTCTCACTTGGTACGATGCTCGTCAAAAAGCCCGTGTTGAGCGTCAGGTTATGCGTTGGGAATACAGACTTTATTTCCCTGCAAACGCAGTATTACAGGTTGCCAATGCTGGGGATATTTTGGTTATCGCTAAATTGCGAGACAATTCTTTGCTTGCAATTGTGGCAGAGGCGGAAACTACAATTAGTCGGCAAGTTCTTTGGCTCTTTGGGTTTTCAGACCTTTCTCATCCAGGTTTTTCCGTGCGTGAGGAATTGGAGGCGGACCAGGATCGCATCGAATTTGCATCGCGATTTATCCTTGAGAGTATTGGAATTGTTGTCGAGGCAAGCGAGGAGTCGTGGCTCGACGACATGATTGAGAAATTTGGGTTGACATTTCCCAGTACTAAGCTCTTTTCGTCGTACGCACGATCCACTTTATCGGACATTAATGTAACCGATGGTCCAGATGATGTCCTTATGGCTTGGATGGAGCGCGAAGAAATACTTTTCCGTACGCTCGAAAAGCACATTATTGGTGAGCGTCTCTCCGAAGGCTTCCGTGGTGATGTTGATGGATTTATTCAGTTTTCATTATCCGTTCAAAACAGACGGAAAAGTCGTGCGGGTCTGGCATTAGAAAACCATCTGGAAATCATATTTGATGAACTTGGTGTTCGGTATTCACGTGGAAAGATTACTGAGAACAAATCTAAACCTGATTTCATTTTCCCTGGAATCGAAGAATATAAAAGTTCTTCATTTGACGCGAGATATCTTACGATGTTGGGCGTCAAGTTTACAAGCAAGGACCGCTGGCGTCAGGTTTTGGCTGAGGCCGACAGAATTTATGGTAAACACCTCATTACGTTAGAAGCAGCGATCAGTCCGAGTCAAACGGACGAGATGAAAGCAAAAAACCTTCAGTTAGTTTTGCCGAGAAACCTGCACAAAACCTGTTCTGATGATCAAAGGCTGTGGCTATTTGATCTAGCCACATTCACAAAACTTGTTCTAAATCGACAAATATTTTGAGAGTAACAACGGGATTTATCAGATCGCGAATCATTTCTTTCCGTTCCGGATTGCCGAGGTGAAGAAATGGAAGATCGACGACAGCCGGATTGAGGAAACGCTCTCCACCGATAGTGACAGATTTGTCGCCAATTGGCTTTTGGATCGTGACCTCTCGCCGGAAGCGAAAAGCGTTTTAAATAAAGGCCGTGAGATTTACCGATTCTATTTCGAAAATCTCGGCCAGCTTCCGACTATCAAATTCAAGATCGAATCCTGGGACGCCGGTTGGTGGCATCTGAGAAACGCGCTTAGCTCGGTCGATCTCGCCAAAGAATTATTCACTGAAATAAAGCCACTGCATAGCGATCTGCGGGAAAAAATTCTTCCGCAGATCGAATCTTTCGGATTTCTGTAAAGCCATTCCGTGGCGCGGCCGCGAGTGTATTTGTTAGGTTATCGGGAAAAGCCTCATCAAAAAAAATGTGGGTAGTGGGTCAGTTTGAAATCAGCTTATTTCAAAAGTTCTGAAATCTTCTTAGCGTTCTTCGCAACCTTAAAGGCATGGATGAGAATCAGATTCAGTTTTTGAAAGAATAAAACTTCGCGAAACTTTGCGTGATCTTTGCGATACTCTGCGGTAATATTCAAAGCTGTAACGCAAAGGAACGCAAAGAAGCTAAGAACCGCAAAGCACCATTGGCGCGTCAGGGACGGGCGTGTACCGGGATGAAACTATTGCGCTCTAATCGAATCAATGGCTTACAAAAGAACTTCTAAGAAGCCGCCAAGACAACTAGATTGAAACTGGCCCACTGCCGAAATGTGTTTTATCTATTGCACACACCATAAACTATGATACAATAGCAGAGACGGCCGGGAACTGTTCCGGCAATGGTCTTTGAAAATTTTGACACACATGGTCTTGCAAGTAATGTAACGGATTAAGTAGAACACGCTAAATCAAGTGAATACAAAGGTTAGATCGGTAGTCGTCCTGCATGGTTTCTTATTTCACCAAGTGGGACGATTTTATCCGATAAACCTATCACGATCAGCGTGTTAGGCCGTCCCACTTTGGACATTTTGGGGTTCGAAATGGGACGGTAACACGATGAGCCGCAAGGCCGACTTTCGGTCACTATAAAGGGTCACAGTAGCTTAACCTTTCAACTTTCTGATCTCTTCCACAATCACGGGGACTGCCTCAAAAAGATCGCCGACGATGCCGTAGTCGGCGATGTCGAATATTGGGGCTTCGCTGTCTTTGTTGATGGCGATGATCGTACCGGCGTTTTTCATCCCAACGATGTGCTGGATCGCGCCGGAGATGCCAAGGGCGATATAAACCTTTGGCGCTACGGTCTGACCCGATGAGCCGATCTGTCGATCGATCGGCAGCCATTCGCTGTCGCAGATCGGACGCGACGCAGCAAGATCGGCGCCCAGTGCATCGGCCAATTCCTGCGCAATAGCGATGTTTTCCTGCGATTTTATGCCGCGGCCGACCGCGACGATAATCTCTGACTTTGTAAGATCGACGGTTGCCTTTGCTTCCTGGAATGGTTCTTCAGGAGTCATGCGAATATCACCAATATTCACTTCCATCGTTTCGACGGCAGCGCTTCCTTTCTCCGCATTATCACCACGATATGCGCCGGATTGGAATGTAATGAAGTATGGCGCATCGCCGCCGATGGTAACATCTGCGTCCAACTTGCCGAGAAAAATTCGGCGCGTAAGAACAAGCGTCCCGCCGTCGGCCTTGTATCTGATGCAATCCCCGACGACTTCCCGTCCGAGCCGCGCCGCCACCTTTGGCGCAAAATCGCGAACCTGATATGTGTGCGACATTACGACGTATTGCGGATTCGTCGCCTTTATTACCTGTTCCCAGGCATCGGCGTAACCATCCGGCGTGTATGTGCCGAGTTTGTCGCTTTTTGCGACGATCACCTTTTCAAGATCGTAACCTGCAATCTCCTGTGCCAATGCACAATCCCTATCACATGGAATAACCGCAGAAACTTTGATCCCGAGGTCATTCCCGATCGCCTGAGCGGCAGTGATCGCCTCAAGCGATGTTTTATTCAAAACGCAATTTTTATGTTCTATGAAAACCAGTATCATAAGCTGCTAATCGTCTTTTAGAGTTTTCGAATACACTTCAATCGTATTCAAAAAATCTTTCTGGCTGATAGATCGCCCGCCTTCCAAAAGTTCTGTGATCTTCTCGGCACGAACACCAGTAAGAATATTGCTTTCTGAGGATTTGTCGTATTCCTTGCCGGATAAACAAAAAAAGTTGACCTCCTCACCGTCGTAACGCCACACTTCTGTAATTCCCATCAGCGCAAAAATCTTCATTCTGTTGATCGAAGAATGGCTGACGTCAATCTCAATCGTAATATCGGGCGGTGGATCAAAGTCCAAATTGACCGATTCTTTCCCGCGCATGATCTCAGCGTGCTTTATGTAATAACACTCATCAGGCTCGAAACCTCGATCTAAGTCCTTGCGGCGAAATGTGGTGGAACCGGCGGCAAAAATCTCCACCTCCAAATTCTCGGCAAGCCGCTCGAACAGCGTCGCGAGAAGCTTTTTAAGGTTTTCATGCTTTAGGGAAAGAACCATTATTTCGAGTCGTCCGTTGTCATACGTAAAATGCGCAGGTGTTTCATCCTGCAGCGTATCGGAAATTGTCTGATAAGAATTCCAACTAATATTGTGCAGAACCACTGATTGATCTCGTTCTAAAACCGTATTCATACAAATCTATAATACACGAACTTCGGTCTTTAGTTTCTCAACCAATTCGACTGCACCGGCTTTTGCATCACCGTTGCCAAGCATTTGCGTCTGTTTGGTTTTGAGCGGCATATAAACTTTTTCGATCTTCGAAGCTGATGCAAATATCTCGATCGTCGGCGTCAACTCGCGGATCTCTTTTTTCTTTGCGGCCATTATGCCTTTGAGCGATGCATAGCGAATTTGCGAAATGCCGGATTGGATCGTCAATAATGCCGGAAGTTCATACGAAAACCACTGATACCATCCGCTTTCGAGCTCACGCTTTAGGCGGACACTGCCTTCGAGTTTGGTGCGGTCAACCTCGATGACGAGCGTCGCATGCGGAATACCAAGAAGCTCCGCAAGTATCACTCCGGTCTGTCCATAACTTGCATCATCGGACTGCAAGCCGCTGAAAACCATATCGGCATTCTCTTCACGAATCGCATCGGCGATGGTCGAAGCGATCTGAAATGGCGAAAGCTTTTTCGAGTCTTCGACAACGATGTGAATCGCACGATCCGCCCCGCGTGCAAGAGCATCTTTAATGACGGTTTTCGCACACTGCGGCCCGAGCGAACATACGACAACCTCGCCTTCGCCCTTTGCTTCTTTCATCCGCAGAGCTTCCTCAAGCGCGTATCCATCCGACTCGTTCGTCTGCTGAGCAACGTCCGCTTCGTTGATCCATTTTTCGTCCGCAGCAATGCGCAAAACCGCATCCTTATTCGCGACCTGTTTCATTAAAACAATAATTTTCATACGAAAATGAAAGAATATCACAAAATGAATGAGTATTCATTCACCTTAACGACTTATTCACCCGATAACTTTTTGATTATCGATTTCGCTAAATTTTCTTTGATTTCTCTGCGCCTTGGGACAGGTTGCGAGTGACTGATTTTGTAGTTGGTAAACCAATCGTGATTCCCGCCGTGACGTCAACACACAACCAATTTGCTCCAATTTCTTGATCAGATCGCGTCTTTTCACTAGGCGATAACCAGTTCTTCAACACGACGAATAAACGGCACTTGATTCGATTCAATATCGACC
>JBOGOW010000310.1:0-4958 GCA_050748285.1 Pyrinomonadaceae bacterium | reverse complement strand
GTTCGGGATATGCCTTTCGGGGCTGGCAATCGCGCTCAACGTCGGTTGGATACTTTTGAATCTGACTGAGGTTGTGCTGATGGTGATCGGCATAATCTTTTTTGCAGTTATCATCACCGGGCTGATATTGAACACGATCTTTCTGGTGCGCGAAATTCGCCGCAACGAGCAGCACGACACTTTTCTGAATTCCGTAACGCACGAACTAAAAACGCCGATCGCCTCGATCAAACTTTATCTTGAAACATTAAAAACGCGCGACGTTACAAACGAGAAACGAGACGAATTTTACGACGTGATGATCGCGGACAGCAACCGCCTGCTGCACACGGTCGAACAGGTTTTGCACGCCGGGAAGATCCGCGAAAATACTGGCCCTTCGAGCTACACCGAGCTTGATATCAGTGCCGTTGTAGCGGATGCGGTAAAGACGACCATTACGCGCTACAACCTCGATGAAGAGGCGATCAAAGTGGTAACTGCCGGTGAATCAATGTCGGTGTTGGGCAATGCAGAAGAGCTTCAAACCGCGTTCGTAAATCTTCTCGATAATGCCGTAAAGTACAGCGACGGCGAGCCGAGAATAACGGTAAAAACACAGTCCGCTGGATTTACTAATCGTGTTGCGGTCGCTATTAAAGACCGCGGAGTCGGTATCCAGTCAGCCGAATTAAAGCGAATTTTCAAGCGCTTTTATCGCGCGGATAATTCGCGCAACGGCGCAAAAGGCACTGGCCTCGGGTTGTTTATCGTTAGGTCGATAATCGAAAAACACGGCGGCCGCGTAAAGGCTGACAGCAAGGGCGAAGGCAAGGGAAGCACATTTCTGGTGCATCTGCCGAAAAACTAAATGCGCATACTAATCGTCGAAGACGAGCAGCACATCGCCGACGGCATCAAGTTCAACCTCGAAGCGGAAGGTTACGAAACGGTCGTCAGCGGCACGGGCGAATCGGCGCTTGCCGAGATCGAGAAAGGCGGTTTCGACGCGATCGTCCTGGATGTAATGCTGCCCGGAATAGACGGATTTGAGGTCGCGCGGGCAACGCGGGAAAAACTGGACTACACGCCGATTTTGATGCTTACGGCACGCGGTCGTCCGGAAGACGTGCTGCAGGGATTTGAAGCCGGTGCAGACGACTATCTCGCAAAACCGTTCGAACTCGCGATTTTTCTCGCTCGATTGAACGGGTTGCTCCGTCGAGCTGACTGGAGCGGCTCACGGAACGTTCGCCCAACACGCGATATTATTACCATAAACAGCCGAAAGTTCGACCTTGCAAATCTCGAACTAACAAACTCTACGGGCGTTCACCGCCTGACCCTGATGGAGGCCAAACTGCTCGGATACCTGATCGAGCACGAGGGCAACGCCGTCTCGCGCAAAACCATCCTCGAAGACGTTTGGGGCCTCCAGGAAGACACCGACACACGCGCCATCGACAATTTCATCGTCCGTCTCCGCAAATACCTCGAAGACGAACCCAACAACCCAAAGATCGTAGTTACCGTCCGCGGCATCGGGTACCGTTTTATTCGAGAGTGAATTTATTAGCAAGCTGTCTAAAGAGTCGGAAAATTTGCTTGCTTACTGATATAATTCAGTCAATGATTCCACTTTCACTTCCTGAGCTTGATCGTCTCATCCCGAAATTGGCGCGAGACGAGGATGAACTCGAAAAAATAAGGACCGAGGTGTCCGAAAGAAAAACGCTTCACTCGATCTTGGTCGGAGACTCTCAGGATTTGTCGACAGTACGCAATGAATCGGTTCATCTTGTTTTGACCTCGCCGCCGTATTGGAACTTGAAAGAGTACAACGATCATGATCAGCAGCTCGGTCATGTTGAAGATTATGAAGATTTTCTGGATAGGCTTGACGATGTTTGGCGCGGCTGTTTCGATAAATTGATTGTTGGCGGCCGAATGATCGTCGTTGTCGGTGACGTAATGTTGTCCCGACGAAACAACGGACGACACAAGGTTGTTCCGCTTCATGCCGATATACAAGTCCGATGCGAAAAACTTGGCTTCGATAATCTTGCACCGATATTTTGGCATAAGATCTCGAATGCAAGTTTTGAAGTGAAAGGAAACTCTAAATTTCTCGGTAAACCATACGAGCCAAACGGCGTTATCAAGCACGATGTCGAGTATATTCTAATGCTCCGCAAACCCGGTGGGTATCGCAAACCGGAACCCGAACAGCGCCGTCTTTCGATTATCTCGGAAAAGGAATTCAACCAATGGTATCAGCAGATTTGGACTTTGACGGGAGCATCGACCACAAAGGGGCATCCCGCACCGTTTCCTGAAAAACTCGCAAATCGCCTAATTCGAATGTTCAGTTTTGTGGGAGATACCGTGCTTGATCCATTCCTCGGTTCCGGTACAACAATGCTCGCGGCTGCGAGAATTGGAAGGAATTCGATAGGTGTCGAGATCGACGACGATTACGCGACCCAGGCCGAAACGCGAATGGACAAGGCTTTTGGAATGTTCGAAAAGGAGTTGGTTGTATTGCACAAGGCACGTATTCCGCATGAGCAAACTGTTACCGCCTAATTTCGACTCTCGCGTTTGCGATGCAGTTAAGTATTTTTGGAGCGGGCGTCTTCGTTCAAATATCGCCTCGCAAGAAGGCGGTCGCGGTTCTGTAATTGGTGGCAAAAATCTTGACGGATTTGCTGAAATAATTCAAGAAGTTGCAATATTCTGCGGCATTCCAAACAAAAATATATTGGTAACGGGAAAATCGCGGCTGACGATTCCCGGATATTTCCGTCCGACAAAGATGTGGGACTCGTTGGTTGTTTACAAGGGTCGATTGGCAGCAGCTTTCGAGCTTAAGTCGCAGGTCGGCCCGTCATTCGGAAATAATTTTAACAACAGGTCGGAAGAATCTATCGGTTCGGCGACCGATTTCTGGACGGCACATCGGGAAAAAGCATTTACCATCTCAGATTCCACAGCAGTTTTTGATAACAGTGATTCGAAGCCGCCATTTCTTGGTTATCTGATGCTTTTGGAAGAATGTCCAAAATCGACAAGCCGAATTAGGCTGGACGAAACGCATTTCAAAGTTGCCCCCGAATTCGTTGATTCATCGTATGCTAAACGCTACGAATTGTTGATCGAACGATTGGTAACAGAGAAACTTTATTCATCGGCCTGTCTGATGCTTTCCGATAAAACTAAGGATGAGAAAGATGGTGATTTCAGGTCGCCCAAAACAACACTCAGTCCTAGGAACCTGTTTGCCGATTTCGCCGCCGCTTTGCTTTCGGCAAAGGAGACATACTAGTTGACTGAGGTAATTCATAATATCACAATCAAATTTCCCGATCGCGAGACTGAAAAAACGAGGCCTTGGATTTTTACTTGGGCATTTTTCATGGAGCGTCTTGAAATCCGGTGAGCATCTTGTATCTGAAACCGCTCTCGAAGCATTTGCTGACCAGAATATTCCCTTTGTGATTCAGAGTACAGATTCTGAATAATTTTTCCTCGAAATAACCTTTATCTCCCGCCGCCAATTTTCGTGAAGTTCCCAGCGCCAGAGTTCGATCTCAGGTGAGAGCATTCGCGCGAAGAATTCGAAATCGTAATGAAAGCTGAGCGCTGGTGCGACGGCGTAGATCAGGGCGGGTTTGTCGATGATCTCTATTGAGCCAAAGAGCCGTGCTTCGGCTAACACGCCGCGGCGCCGTTGGAGCTCGATCTTGCACCAATAATCTGCGGCCTGAAAGATCATATCTCGGTCGGGCGATGTTTTTATTTCGATAATCACGAGCCGTCCGTCGCGCCGAATCGCAAGCAGGTCGATCTTGTCGTTCGATGAGCGAAACTGGTTGTAGATCGGCGAAAGAATCAGGTTCGGGTCGAGCAATTTGATATTGCGGCGAAGGATGGATTCGAGCCACGCTTCGGAAGCAAGGCGATACGAATCGTGCCGGCGGTTCGGCGGTTCGAAGCGGCGATGAAGGTCAAGATCGACGCGAAGTTCGCGGAAAGAGCGCTTTGCCGATTCGGTTATTGGCCGCTTTGCTTTTCCCGTGCCGAACCAGGCCTTTTCGCGGCCTGACATTGTGCGAACTCGCGCAAACGGCATCCCGAGAAATCGCAGTGTCTCGCCATTGCGCGAAACTACGCGGTCGATCTTTTCCGGTGACATCTCGATTATTTTTCTTGCCGTCTCGCTCGGCTCGATCGTTTCGGGAAGCCGCAGTTTCTTCGCCCGCTCGCGCCAAAGTTCGGACATTTTTACCCGACGTAGTTCCTTAGCAATGGGCACGGCCGTGCGGCGGTCGATTTCGTATATCGAGATCGATTCGCTCGCACCTTTATTAAGAAGCGCAAGTAATTTTTGCAGCGCTCGTGCCTGCCGCTTTTCGGCAATTACGGAAATACTTCGAATTGGATTTTTCTTTCGCCGCTGAAGTTCTTCCTGCCATTTCAATGCAGTTGCAAGAATCGATTCGTGCGTCAGACCGGCCGTAACATCGGCTATCGCGGCAAAGCGTTTCTTTCGCTGATCCTCAAGTTCGATCTGCGCTATCCGGCCGTTTTGAACATTCAGCGAAACTCGGACAAGCTTCAGATCGGTTTCGCTCGATACAAAAATTTCTGCGATCTCATTCGCTTTTTCAAGACGGGCAAGCTCGATATTTTCACGAAGCTCGGCGGCCGATTCGCGCGGAATAAATCGAATCGTCTCGGAAATATTTCTGATCTTCGAGGAAATATTTACCGCTATCTCGGCGCCGTCCGCCTCAAAAGCATCGACCCGCCACGCTGCCAAGCCGCGTTCGTCGATGAATCCGATCGTCGTTTTCCCGTTTGCGTTTTTAACCTCGATCTCGTTCCGGAGCAACGTCAACGTTCGGCCGTTTTCGCGCACGACGAGCCATTCGAGATGCGAATCAAGCGTTTCCACAAATCCATCTATTTGCTTTTTC
>JBOGOW010000309.1:0-4977 GCA_050748285.1 Pyrinomonadaceae bacterium | reverse complement strand
GCGGCCGCTTTTTTTAGGACGTCGCGTCTCGACTTCCCGCAAGCGTTTCTTCAACGCGATCACTTCGCGGGTCGGCTTCCGAATTCGCACCTTAACCCGCTTTTTCCAATTTTGGATCCGGCTCTCCGACACCCCCCAGCTCCCGCGACACGCTCGCCACCGTCAGTCCCTCGAACACCTCACCCGCCTCACGCTTGAACTTCTCGTCGTACTTCCTCGTATTCCCTCCTTCGATATTAATTCCAGCGTGATGTTCTTGTGAAGCTAAATTAGACCACCTCAACCCAACTCATCCCGAACACGGTAGTTAAGCCTGCTTGAGCCGATGATACTGCAGCTTTCAGTTGTGGGAAAGCAGGTAGTCGCCGGATTTAAATCAAAAAAGCCCGTTCAGCCATGAGCGGGCTTTTTGTTACAGTCGATCCGCCTCGTAGTCTTCTTTTTCCGTCGTGATCTTGCCGTCGGCGAGGTCGTACCAGCGTTTTAGGCCATTGGCGAAGGCGGCCCAGCCGGTTGGGCCGAGGGTTTTGGTGATGAGGCGGCGTATGAGTTTTCGGTCCACCAATCCTTTTTGCTTTAGCAGGAAAACAGCATCCTGCTGATCCTTAAACCGTCCGGCGATGTATTTCAGGATAACAAGCCATTCTGCGGTGATGATCGGCAGGCCGTTTGGCAGAATATACGCCGATTCCAACGCTTTTTCATAAAAGACGCGGGCGTCATCTTTTCGTACTATCCAATCCAGAGGAACTTTTAATTTGCCGACCGGCACGCGATAGCGTTCGCCACCGAACCCCAGTTGGCGTTCGGCTTCGACCGGAAGCACGGCTGAAGCTATAACATCGACATCTTTTGTCAGCCGCGGCCCGCCGTAAAAATGCATGGCGATCCCTCCGACCAAAGCAAAGCTGACATTATTCTTCTTCGCCAGCGATACAAACTTTTTGACCGCCCGAACTCCAGCTTCGGTCGCGATCATCGGATTAGGATTATTTCTCATATTCCGTTCGACCATTCTGATAATTTCTTCTTTGGTCATCATTTCAAGTGAATTATACACTGCTCGCCGAAAACTCGGAACAGCCTTCCTAATCGGCCAGGTCGATCAAACCTCCAGAACAACGACAGTTAAAACTGCTTGAGCCGATGATAGCGGCAGCTTTCACCCAGCGGGAGCGGTAGGTAGTCGCCGGATTTATTTCCGAAAAGAGGCTGTCTGAAAATGCGGCCTCTTTTTTTTTGGCGCAGATTTGAGGCTAAGTTGAAAGAATGGAGATGAGGCGGTCAAGCAAACTTGGACAAAAAACTCGACTTCAAATAAACTTGCCCTCTTTTTCAGTGCCAGTTTAAAGTGGGGAAATTCGGGTTTCGCGGTGCCGTTCGCGCACATGGTTCGGGGTTGACCGCACAACGCTCTGTGCAATCTGAAGCGGTTATAATCGTCCTTGAACGCCTGTATTTTTTCGACTGCATCGTCCAACCTTCCAGACGCAACAAAACCTGTATCCGATCAAAACCATACCTTACAAGAGTCTCGGCAATTTCCCCGACACGCTGCCTCACCGCAAGGTCATCCAGCTTGTACTCGGTGTAATGAAATACAGCCCAGCGTGGAGCAAATGGCTTCACGTCTTTTTATTTTGAAGTTCCGACAATGTAGCTGTCGCGCGATCGAATAAGGAGGTTAGGACGCCCAACGCGGATCTTTATCTGCTTTCGCTGGCCCGGACGGCCGTCGTCGGTTGGAATGTAGCCGATGTTGTATTGGCGACGGAGTTCTTCGGCTATTCCTTCGAAAGCCCGCGTCAAACCGCCGGGCGTTGTTTCGGGAAGGAAGACGCGGCCGCCCGTGTATTCCGCCAACTCATCGACGTATTTTTTGCCGACTGCATATTCGGCCGCTGTCGTTCCCGGTGCAGGCCCAAAAATACTCGGTGACTGTACGCCGTAACCGAAGGTGTTGTAATAAATCGGAAAGATCAAAGAGTCCGATTCTTCAGCATAATCCAGCGTTGAATCAAAGGTGGCTTTTTTCGATGTAGTATCAACGCCGTCGGTGAAAATCACGATTGCTTTTCGGCCTTCGACCTTTGAAAGGTGTTCCCTGAGTGTTTCATCCACTGCTTCATAAATAGAGGTGCCCGAACCGAAATCGGCCTTGTCGATGCCTTTATAGATCTCGACGCGATTGGTTGTAAGCTCGGTACGCACCTTTACCTTTTGTCGAAATTCGACGACCATCACGCGGTCCTGAATTTTCAATTGATCGACGAATGCTTTCGCCGCGGTGCGAATTTCATCGATCTTATATTCGGTCGAATAGCTCGTATCAAGAAGCAGCGCAACGGTGATCGGTTTTTCCGATGCTGAAAAGTACGCGATCTGCTGCTCAACGCCGTCCTCGAAAATCTTAAATTCGTCTTGTCGCAGATTTGGAATGTATAGGCCGTTTCGGTCGAAAACCGAAACCGGGATCGTGATCAGGTTTGTATTTACCTTGATCGTATTTTCATCGGTGGCGGCGTCAGCCGATTTCGCATTTTCAACCGTATTACTCGATCTCAAATTCGCCGGAAAAACTCGCGGCGGGCGTTTCGTACCGGGTTTTGATTCAGAAAATGTGGCTGGTTCTTCCGTTTTGATTTTTGGCGTTGGAGACGGCGAAGCCTTTCGTCCGGATTGCGCGAGAACGCTGAACGACATGAGAAAAATAATTAAGGAAACCGCGGCTAGTGCTTTGTAACTTAAGTTATTGAATTTTTTCGTGAATTCGTGGTTCTGGATTTTTAAATCGGACTGAATCCACGAAACTACACGAAATAACACGAATAGAACAAAAAAAGTGTTCGAATAATTTAGGTTACAAAGCACTAGTTTGGTCATTTTCTAAATAAGGACGTTTAATTGTAACAAAGGTTGGATGCTTCGAATGATGAAGAGGTTCGAAATGTTTAGCCGGGCAGTGGACAATTGTTGCGGCGTCAGTCATTAGGTTTTTCCTTTGAGCACTCTGTGAAAGTTGCTTTGTGATCTCTGCGTTAAAAAGACACTCAACACAGAGACCACCGAGCAAACTTCACGGAGCACACAAAGAAGAACGCTGGCAACACAACTTTAGTCCTCAAAACTACCCGAATAGAGTTTGCAGGCTGAAAAAAGCCATCACTGCGACAACCGTCCAGCCGGCAGCCTGCAGCCAGAGCGGATGTCGATAATTGCCGATAACCGAAACCTTGCGCGAAGCTAACAACACTAAAGCGAGACCAAACGGGAGAATAAAGCCATTGATCGTGCCCGCCCAGACGAGCACTTTTACCGGATTGCCGATCAGCAAAAAGATCAAGGTCGAGAAGATGATGAAACCGACGATGATGTAGTTGCTGAGTTCTTCGATCTTCGAATGAAAGGTTTTGAAAAACGAGACGGATGTAAAAGCGGCGCCGATCACAGATGTGATCGCCGCGCACCACATAACGACGCCGAAGATTTTGTAGCCGACTACACCAGCCGCGTTTTGAAAAACTGACGCGGGCGGATTCGCAGCGTCAATCGTGAAACCGGCAGCGATCACGCCGAACGCGGCAAGGAATAAAAGGAAACGAATTGCCGCCGTAAGAATAATGCCGGTAACGGCGCTCCTATTTACTTCAGGCAGATTTTCTTCACCGGAAATGCCGGCGTCGATCAAGCGGTGAGCTCCGGCGAATGTGATATATCCCCCAACGGTTCCACCAACGAGAGTTACGATAGCTCGGGCGTCTATCGTTTCCGGCCAAACTGTGCGAAACGCAGCCTCGGCCAACGGCGGCTGCGAAACAAAAACGACATAAACAATTAGCAGCAGCATTAACACGCCCAAGACTTTGACGATAAGATCCATCGCCGCGCCTGCTTGTTTAATAAGGAAGATCGCGATTGCAATCGAGGCACTTATCAACGCTCCGGCCCAGTTCGGAAGCTCGAACAAAACATTTAAAGCGAGTCCGGTGCCGGCGATATTTCCGACGTTAAAAACGAGTCCGCCGAATACGATCATCGCCGCCAGAATGTAGCCGCTTCCCGGGATCGTTTCGTTTGCGACCGTCTGCCCGCGTTTGCCGCTTACGGTCAGAACGCGCCAGATATTCAGTTGGGCGAATATGTCCAGGATCACCGAAAGGAGAATGACGAAACCGAAGCTGGCGAGAAGCTGCTTTGTAAAAACGGTTGTTTGAGTCAAGAAACCAGGTCCGACGGCCGACGTTGCCATAAGGAATGCGGCTCCGAGAATTACCGATCTCAAAGGTTTCTTTTCCATCTCATTTCGGCTGGCGTAAAGCGATGCCGCGTTTCGTCAATTCGCTGTGTATTCGTTGTGCAAACACAACCGCATGTTCGCCGTCGCCGTGAATGCAAATCGTGTCGCATTCGATATTTACGGTTGAACCATCGGTCGCGGTAACCGTGCCGGATTCGATCATCTGCAAAACCTGTTCGACCGCTCTATATTCAGAATCAATCAGCGCATTTGGCTGTGAACGCGGCGTCAGGCTGCCATTCGATGAATAAGTGCGGTCGGCAAACGTTTCAGAAGCTGTGCGAAGACCGACACGTTTCGCTTCACTGATCGAAACGCTTTCGGAAAGGCCGAACAAAATCAGATTCGGATCAAATGTACAGACGGCATCGGCGATCGCTGCGGCTAACTCAATATCTTTAGCGGATTGATTATAAAGCGCTCCGTGCGGTTTTACATGGCTTAGTTTCGCCGCTTGTAACGCAGCGATTTCAGCAAGCGTTCTAATCTGCTCGGTAACGATATCGAACACTGCTTTCGGCGGCAATGTCAGCGTAGTTCGGCCAAAATTCTCACGGTCGGGAAAGCTCGGATGTGCGCCGATAGCGACATTGTTTTCAAGCGCAAGTTCGATGGTCCGCCGCATTGTCGCTTCGTCACCGGCATGAAAACCGCAGGCGATGTTCGCCGACGAGATATAT
>JBOGOW010000308.1:0-4989 GCA_050748285.1 Pyrinomonadaceae bacterium | reverse complement strand
ATAGACCACCATCCCATTATGTGATTGTCGAACCTGCCAATCGGATTGTCGTAGAAAAATTTTGCCCGCACTGGAAAAAATAACTTTATCGACCGAGTCGTTCGGCGAAACATAACGCTCGAAACCGTGTACATATCAAAAAAAGAGCGGTGATTTGCGACAAGGACGAGTGGACGTGCGGCATTTGAATTTTCGACGTTTTCAATGCCAAAAACATTCATCAAATTGTAAGTTGCGATGTAGATCCAAAGCGACCCGATATGCCGCTGGCAAAATCCCCAAAATCGCTTCCAAGTGCCGAAATTCATCCGACGGACAAGGCGAAACGCTGCGCGTTCGAAAGGACGAATCACGGACATTTCATCACGAGTCGGCCCAAGCAAACCTTTCGACGGCTGGGCCAGTTTGTCATCTTCAATTTTTTCGGCGGTTTCAAGCGGCATAGGCGAAGCGATATTTTAGCAAACCTTATGCCTACAAAAAATTATGGACGGGAAAGTTATTTTCTTAATAGTCGCAAAAAAAATAGCGAAAGAATTCGGACGGTGTCTCCGAAAAAACTGAAAACTAAAAAAAGAACCCTGAAAACGGGATGAAATAGTTGCGTTATTCACTTTTCGCTGTTCGTTATTCGCTATTCCGGATCGGGTTTTCCACGAATGTAATCCGGTATTCAAGAATTTTGAAGTTAAATATCGATAACATTCGGTTTCTGAACAGGATTGTAAGCCTCGTCACAGTTGGATGCGTTTACGAATTTGACGCCGAACTTTTCCTGCATGCCGTAGCCACAATGAATGTGACCAAAAACGTGCAGCTTCAACCTTCCGAACGCGGCAACTTCTTCTACGCGCTTTCGCAATTCTTCGCAGCCCTTATAGTCGATCCCCCACTGGCGAGGAACTTCATCAAGTATGCCATTCGGCGGCCCGTGTGTAATCAGAATATCGATGTCATTCGGGATCAGCTTCCATTTTGCGGCCAACTCCGCGCCACGCATTAGATTGAACGCCCAATCGTAAAACCTCGGCTGCCACGGGCTGCCGTATATTTTCAAGCCATCGATCTCAACCGATGAATCTTCAAGATAAATGATCTTTGTGTTCAGCAGCAAACGAGCCAAGTCATTATTACGCTCGAAAAGCCAATCGTGATTCCCGGCGACAAATATCTTGTGCTTGTGCGGCAAACTCTCAAACCACGCATTAAACCGCTTGATCTCTTCAACCGTCCCCGTGATAGTCGCATCACCCGAATGGATCAAGATATCGCCGTCGGGAACGACGATCTGCGAGTTGCAATTATGCGTGTCGGAAATGCAGACGATTCTCATAGAGAAAATCTGTTGAATTTCTGTTAATATTGATCATTATGACACCGAATGCGAATCTTCACGAACGAAAATTAGAATTGATCCAATGGCTCTCGGTTGTTGATGACATTTCGCTGCTTGAGAAAGTTGCCGATTTGAAGAAACAAGAAGGTCACGATTGGTGGAGCGAGATCTCTGAAAAAGAAAAAACATCCGTCTTAAACGGCATCGCAGATGCGGACGCCGGGGCTCTGAACCCCCATTCCGAAGCAAAGGCAATATATGAAAAGTGGTTATAAACTTTTCTGGACCGACCATGCTTTAGACCAACTCAGTCAGACGGTACTATATCTCGAAGAGAATTTTACCGAACGAGAGATTCAAAAATTAGCAGACAGGATTGAAATCGTTCTTAGACTGGTCTCAGAAAATCCTAGATTATTTCAAGAATCTGACTATCTAAAAGGTGTTCGACGAGCTTTGGTCACCAAAAACAATTCTCTTTACTACCGAGTGACGGATAACCGCATCGAGATCTTGTCTTTCTTCTCGAACCGACAAGACCCGGAAAAACTCAAACCCTAACTACTCCACGTTAAAATACTTCGCTTCAGGATGGTACACAATTATCGCCGAGGTCGATTGTTCGGGGTCGAGCATGAATTCATCGGTAAGGGTAACGTCGATCCGTTCGGGTTGGAGCAATTCGAATAACTTAGTTTGGTCTTCGACATTTGGACACGCCGGATAGCCAAAGCTGTAACGCGAGCCTTGATAGCCTTGGTGGAAGAGTTTTGTAAGTTCCGGCGCGTCGCCTCCGGCGATTCCGAGTTCTTCGCGGATGCGTTTATGCCACATTTCGGCGAGGGCTTCGGCGGATTCGACCGATAGGCCGTGGAACAAAAGATAATCTGTATAATTGTCTGACTTGAAAAGCTTTGCCGAATGTTCGCTCGCCTTGCGGCCCATCGTTACAAGATCGAAGGCGACAACGTCGATCTTGCCAGATCCTATCAGAGCGAAGTAGTCGGCCAAACACAGATTCTTACCGCCTCGCTGCTCGACTGGCTGTCGCGGAAATGTGAATCTCATCCGCTCGGTCTTTTCATCGTCCTCATAAATTATTAGATCATTGCCTGACGACCGACACGGGAAATAACCGTAAACCAATTTGGCCTCAAGCAGCTTTTCGCGTATTGCCTGCGCCTTTATCTCGGCAAATCTCGGATAGACTGTTTCTTCTAAAATTTGTTTATATTCTTCCGGCGTTTTGCGGCCTTGCTTGTATTGCCACTGGCCTTTGAAAAGCGCAGTCTCGTTTATAAACTCAAAAACTTTCGTAAGATCTGTGATCTCGACGACCTTTGAGCCGTAAAACGGAGCTTTTGGAATAGAGACGTTCGCTGAAACAGCGGAACGTTCGGTATGCGTTGTGTCGCCGGCAGACCGCGCCGAAATACGCGCCGCAACAGCACCTAGTTTTGCATCCTCGCCGACAAGGTCCTCCGACTCGAGCGCAGGCGTCACGCTGGCATCGGGCACCTCGATGCCTGATTCAAGCCGGGCCGACTGCGGTTCCGCTCCGTTGCCCGCAGATGCCTGTATCGCCCTTACTGACGTGCGGGGTTCTGCATTCGTGAGTTGGTCCATGACGTGAAGCCCGTCGAAAGCATCGCGGGCGTAGAACAATTTGCCGTTGTAAAGCGGGATAAGATCTTTATCGACATAACGTCTGTTCAACGCGGCGCCCCCGAGAATGACCGGAACACTTATGCCGCGTTCGTTCATCAATTCGAGATTGTCTCGCATTACGAGCGTTGATTTTACAAGCAGTCCGCTCATCCCAATGGCGTCCGCCTTTGACTCTTCCCAATTTCTCAGAATTTCGTCTATCGGCTGTTTGATACCGAGATTTACTACCCTGTAACCGTTGTTGGTCAAAATAATATCGACCAGATTTTTCCCAATGTCGTGGACGTCGCCTTTAACGGTGGCGATGACCATCGTCCCTTTGTTCGAACCCTCGACACGATCCATAAACGGCTCAAGAAATTTGACCGCCGTCTTCATCGCCTCGGCCGACTGCAGCACGAACGGCAGCTGCATCTGCCCGCTGCCAAAAAGATCGCCGACGGTTTTCATTCCGTCAAGCAAAATATTATTTATGATATCGAGCGGCGGATATTTTTCGAGCGCCTGTTTCAGCGAATCTTCAAGCCCAATTTTCTCGCCGTCGATAATATGATGTTTCAGCCTCTCTTCGACCGGCAGATTCGTAATGTCAGGCTTGATCGACTGTGCAGTTTTGCCTTCGAAAAGCGTCGTAAATTCGATCAGCGGGTCGTAGGTGCAAACCGGAGCGGGGACACTCTTGTCCCCATCGGCGGTTCCTCCGCCGAAACTTTGTTCGTGCTCCGCACTCATACGGACAGGAGCGTCCTCACTCCGTTGTTCAGCGGCCTCCACTGCGGTCGAAATAAGGTCATGGTCGGCATCGCCTTTGGATGCCGAAGCGGCGTCCATGCGAACAGGAGTGTCCGAGCTCCGATTAAGAGTGTCCGCGTTCCATTTTCGCCGATCATAGATCAGGTCGCGTGCAACTTCGATCTCGTGCTCATTAAAACGAATAAGCGGCAAAATCTTTGATGCGTTTACGATCGCCGAATTCATTCCCGCTTCGACGCAATCGTGCAGAAAAACGGAATTCAAAACAACGCGGGCCGCCGGCGAAAGCCCGAACGAAATATTTGAGACGCCGAGAATAATATTCGCCTCTGGCATTTCGGCCTTTATCTGCTTGATCGCGTTGATCGTCTCCAGAGCATTCTTGCGGTCTTCTTCGATACCGGTCGAGATCGGCAGAGCAAGCGGATCAAAGAAAATATCGTGCTGACGGAGGGCGGACACTCCTGTCCGCACCGCCGGTTCCTCCGGCGGAACTTCCGTCGATGAGGTTGGTACGGTCGACGAAGAGTCGACCGTTGCGGACAAGAGTGTCCGCGCTCCCTCGGTCGCATGTTTATAGGCACGACGGGCGATGCGCAGCTTATCTTCGGCTTTTCTCGCCATGCCGTCTTCATCGATCAAGCCGATAACCACGCCGGCGCCGTATTCCTTTGCAAGATCGAGAACTTTTAGAAAACGCGGCTCGCCGTCCTCGTAATTCGTCGAATTCAAAATGCACTTTCCACCTGCGTGTTCGAGGCCCGCTTCCATCTTTTCCCATTCGGTCGAATCGAGCATTATCGGAATTTTGACGCTCGTCACGAGCCGCGAAACAAGCTCGTGCATATCTGCAACCCCGTCTCGCCCGACAAAATCGACGTTTACGTCCAGAATGTGCGCGCCTTCTTTTTCCTGCGATTTTGCGAGATTTACTAGTCCGTCCCAATCCTCTGCATCTAGCAGATCACGCATCTTTTTCGAACCGCTCGCGTTGACGCGCTCGCCGACGATAAGAAACGATGCGTCCTGCATGTATGGCTGTTGAAAATAGATGGACGATGCCGACGGATCGAGCTTTGCATCACGCTGTTTAGGCGAAAGATTACCGACGCGATCAATTACATGCTGCAAATGTTCCGGCGATGTGCCGCAGCAGCCGCCGACGATGTTTGCACCAAGATCGCGTGCAAAATGCTCGACCTGAGCGGCAAAGCTTTCCGGCGTTTCGTCAT
>JBOGOW010000307.1:0-4997 GCA_050748285.1 Pyrinomonadaceae bacterium | reverse complement strand
GCCGTAGTATTTGGTTCCGGTAGTGAGCTCATTATGGCGGCCTTGCCGCCTACGCCTCCAATAACGACCGGCTCAGCGGCTATTGCAACTACCCCCTTAAGACTTTCATTCAAACCCGTAAGGGAGATTTCTCTGTGATTTATCGCTACGGCCACCGGCTCGCCCGCGATTTCGGCCTCATTTACTGTCAAACGGGATTTTGAGTCCGCACTGATCCGACGCTTGAGATCGCTTCTGGTCCTCGCAGAGAGAAGCATTCCCGTCGCCCCCTTGCCCACTTTGGGAGCCAGGCCGGCCAGGCTGGCCCGTGCTGACAGCATAGCGCTACTGCCCAGATTGATATTGTGGCTTGCAAACGCATCTCGGATCTCTACTCGATTAGCCCCGCCGTTGAGATCTTGATCAGCAAGCGACATTGCCCGCCCGACCGCCTGAAAAAAGCGTGGAGATTCCGGAGCCGTCTTTGCTCCCTCAATTAGAAGTCTTCCTGCGGTTTGCGCCGCACTTAACAATGATGCCTCGTTTTTGGTTGGGAGCTTCGCAAATATATTGCGGATGACATCGTAGAAGCATCCACTGAATACACGCCCAAAACTGTGAATTTCTGAGATTAGTACGCTTGGCGGTCCTGAGGCCGGCAGGGTAGTTGGGAGTTGCCAGAGAAAGTCATTCAGAGCCCTGCGAGGTGCCGCGGCCGAGTGGTTCGGCCCCAATTGCAGCCGAACGGCATCCGACAGATCCTCCGCGGTTGCCTCTACAAAGTTAGCATCTCCCAAGTCGGCCGTAACGTTTAATAATGCTGTACGTGTGTCCTGGTCGAATAACGCAGTTAGGATAGCAATACAGTCGCCAAACGCCTCGTGAAACGCATTCGGTTCGGTCATGTTGCTGTCCCACAAGTCCGGTCGGATCGCATCCAAAAAAGCATGTCCGGCTTCGTGGGCCACAACGTCGGTACTTGCGCCTGAGAAGGTGGTCTTTGCTCCCGTCGTAAACTCGAAGAAAGACAGGCTGGCACCATCATAGTAGGCATTAAGGTCCACGCCATTATTTTGAATGAGCCTCAGCCTTTTCCGATTAGGCATGGATCGCGCCCACTCGCTTAGAGGGCCGTTGAGCAGTTCCCACATTTCCAACGCCATTAATGCTGCCTCCCGACATTGCCAGAACAGGAATTCTGCCGTACCGGGGTTAAACTGGTTCTGAGGTACGGCATCGACGAATGTAAACCCGGCCTTGCGGGCGGGGCGTTCGGGAAGGGCAGGTTTCGACCTTATCGGCATGTCGGCTAAGGTTAATGGATCATTCGGTATGAAATTTATTGGCACAGTTTTCTCCTTATCAGGCAATGAGTAGTTCTGAAAATCTATACAAGTTAAATCACCTTACACAAACCGGTCGGCCCAGATAAAGCTGGGACACCGGTTGTTCCACAGCGTTCTAGATAATGTCCCTCTATTTTTTTACGCACCTTTATCTGTCCAAAATTGTCATGCTAATCAATCCGAAGAAGGAATCCAATGAACTGAGAGCTATCGAGGTTGATCGTTTCATGCCGTAGACGGTGCGTTATCTTTTACAGGCAGTTTCTAATACCAAATAAACCAAAGGAGAATTACTAATAATGTCGATTCGAACAAATATTGAAGAAATCATGAATCTGATTCAGACCGGAAATGAACAACTCGGTCAGGAAATCCGGTCAAAAGCCGTAGCGGCAATTAAAGGTGGCGAAGGCTCACCCGCGTGGGAAACATACATGAGTGTGTTCAGCCAATCGCCAACGCAGTTAGCCCGGCTCCTGCCCACGGACGGTACGCAAAATGATTTTGATTTTGACTTGGCGCGCACCTACCTCGTCGGAAATGGTACTTGTGGAGCCGAAACAACCGAGTTTCATCTGATCGAGGGCGTCGACGATGAGCTCGATGAAGGTTTATAAGCCGCGGTGCTTGATTCAGTAAATCCAGGGATCGTGCAGGGGAAAGTCGAGCCGCTTTCGGTTTCAGAGGAGATTCGCCGGTTGAAAAGTACTTGGCGAACGCTTTGTGCGCAATATTTGCCGTTGCACCACGATGGTTCCGTCTGGCGGTACAGTCGCGCATGGCTGCCGAGCGATCCGCATCAGGGTTGGAAGATCCACATTTCGGCAACTATCCTTACCGCTTGCGATGTTTTGCAGGCCACTGGCCCTTATTTAAGGAAATGCGGTGTTGCGTTCAAAGCGGCCGCTACGCTTAGTGACTTGGCAAGAATTAATAGTGGCTTGCATCACGGTTACAGCCAGGTCGGCAAATTCTTGACGGTCTATCCTTTTGATGTGGTGATCTTTTGCGAGGCCGTGGAAGAACTGCACGACCTTATACCTCCCAATTTACTGGCACCGGCCGTCCCGTTCGATTTTCGCTATCTGGAAAGTAACATCTATTTCAGGTACGGGTCTTTTGTACCAAATCACAATTCACAACCAATTATTGAGTCGCCCCAGGGGGAATTTGTGCTCGATCGCCGGGATATTCCGGTTCCGGATGGAGTGCCCCTTCCATTTGCGAAATCCAAGTCAAGTCCGGGCCGGTCTTTGCTTCAATCCCCTCTCGCATCGCGATATCGGGTATATAGTTCACTGTCGCAGCGAGGCAAAGGCGGGGTGTATGAAGCGATCGATACCGGCACCCGGCCTCCACGAATTTGTATCATCAAAGAAGGCCGGAGGAATGGGGAAACCGCGTGGGACGGTCGTGATGGGCGCGTACGAGTCGAAAACGAGGCGAAGGTTTTGAGAAATCTGGGTACGAAGGAGTTGAACGTTCCGATTATCTACGACTCGTTCGAAACAGAAGATAATGCCTATCTCGTCTTAGAACGAATCGACGGGACGAATCTACAAAAGCTTAATGCAGATCGGAAGCGTCGGCGGTCGCTCGCCAATACATTGCATATAAGTAAGCAGATTTGTCGGATCGTTGCTGATATTCATGCGGCGGGGTACATCTGGCGCGATTGCAAACCCGCGAATATGTTTCTGACGAAGGAAAACTGCGTTCGCCCGGTGGATTTTGAGGGAGCATGTCCAATCGATCAACCGGATCCATTCGTGTGGTCTACGCCAAATTTTACCCCGCCTGAGATTCGAGAGGGAAAACGTGCAAAACCTCGCCATTTCCCTGTCGCCGAAGACCTTTTCGCTCTTGGCACGACCCTTTTTTTCCTGGTAGAAGGGAAACTACCGCCGAAGAACCTCGAATGTGTCGCAAACAGTCGCCAATGTAGCGCTGACAAGGGCGCATGGCACGTCAACGATAGTTCCGCGATCAATTGTGAATGGCGGTCTAACAACCGCGCGTGTTCTAATGTTGCTAATGTTGGCAATCTCAGGGTTCTCAGGGTAAAAGATTCTGAGTGTCCGCTGGAGAAATTCTCGCGGAGAGGACTTCCGGAGGAAGTAAAACAGGTAATTTCACGGCTTTTGAGCAATGATCCGTCACTGCGGCCAAGGGGAGAGGAGGTTTTTGCTGTCTTGAGCTTAGTTGAGAGCCATCTGCTGCAAAAGCGCCGCAAAACGCGGGTCGTCACGAATCGGATCGAATAGCGGTTCAACCTTTAGCGAAGTAAACGCACCGTATCTTTCTTCGAAGGTCTTATTCAAATAATGAAAAGCCTTGTCGCGTTCGTTTAGCCCTATGTATATTAGTGCGAGTTCCTGTGGCGGAATGTAGCTTCCGGTCGAACTGCGTTCGAGGTCGGCAATAATGTTCAACGCTTCTTTGCGACGACCCATCCGGCCATACGTGTAACCGACGGCTGCAATGCCAAGCATCCTATTCTTTGCCGACACGTCCTGAAAGACTTTTAGAGCTTCGGCCTGCATCCCTTTTTGCAGGTAAATGAGCCCCGCCATATACAGTATTTTCTCTTCATTTTTTGGGGCAGCCGTTTGAGCGTTCAGGACCTCCAAAGCCCGATCATATTGGCGAGCGTAATAATAGGTGCGAGCAAGGTTGTATTCGACTAGTGGAGAAAACGGATCCAGCTCTTTCGCCTTTTCAGCCGAAGCGATCGATTCAACGCGGCGTCCGGTAATGCCCAGCAGACTGGCGTACCAAAAATGAGCCGGCCCGTAATCAGGATCAATATCCAACGCAATCCGATATTCGCGTTCGGCCTCCTGCCAATTCCAATCCTGTTTTGTAAGCACGATACAGAGCGACGTGTGGGCCTCGGCGTTCAGCGGATCGATCTTAATGGCTTCCTTCGCCGCGGCCCTCGCTTTTGCGAACGAATCCTTAGCGGGAGTCGACCCGTACGCGACAGAACTCTGCAAGATAAATGAATCCGCGAGTCCCGCCCAAGCCTGGGAATAACTGGCATCCAGGTCGATAGCCCGCTGGAAAGCAGTGATCGCCTTCTCTATATTTTCCCTGTCACGCTTTCGCCAATGGTGACGACCGATCAGGTACTGCTGAAAAGCCTCGGGTTTTGGGGCCCGACCCGTGATTCGGTTGGCATTCCCTAATTCTGCAAAAGTCCGTATTTCAGGCCCTGCAAACATACGTTCGAGCAACGAGCTTTCGACCGTCTGAATATCGCCCAAACTGAGTTCTTGTGAGGCGAGGCGTAAAACGCTTCCATCCGAAGTGTCACTCAGCGTTGTCTCTACTGAAAGCGATCCAGCATCGCGATAGATGCGTCCTGTCAGGACCAGATCTGCCTGCACGTTGCGGCCGATCAAATTTGCATCACCGTCCGCAGATGTCAGACCGGCGAGCTTTGAATACGTGATCGATCGAAAGCCGTTGGTTCCAACCAGCTTTCGACTCAAACTTTCGGCCATCCCGTCGGCCAGATAATCAAACCCGGCGTCCGCTGTTTCGTTAGCAAATGGGAGGACGGCTACACCGTAAACTCGATTGGTTCGAAAATAAAGAAAGGCTCCGGCGAACAAAACTACAACGATGATCAGTGCGACCATCCCCTTAAATCTAAATCCGGAGTAATAG
>JBOGOW010000306.1:0-5012 GCA_050748285.1 Pyrinomonadaceae bacterium | reverse complement strand
AGCTACCACCGCCAATATTCGCCTGTTTAAGGAGGATTTTCCGCTAGCGAAGAACCCTATTTCGTTGGAAAAGAATTACCGGTCGCGACGAGGCATTGTCGATCTGTTCTCGGCCTTCGCGCCGAAGATGGGAGCGGCTGACGGGAGAGTCTTCAAAAACTGGGAAATTCACAATGAAGACGCGGACGAGCCGTCGGTTCGATTTGATGTGGCAAGCGATCCTGAAGCCGAAGCCATGGGAATCGCGAAAGAGATCGCGGCGCTTCACGATTCAGGAATTCGCTACTCGGAGCAGGCAGTGATCTGCCGAACCCACACGGGAATGGCTCGCGTCGCACGCGTTATCGCCAACGCCGGGGTACCGGTTCTATATATGGGCGACTTGTTCGAACGGCCCGAAATACGAGATCTACTATCGCTTCTTTCACTTGCAGCCGGTCCAGATGGCGCGGGGTTGGTGCGCGTTGCGAGATTTCCCGAATACAACGTTCCCTTTGATGACGTGCGGACACTCGTTAAGACCTGCGGCGAGCGTTCGATCCCTTTCCCAGAAGCTTTGACAAAGTTGGATGAGATCGAAGGCTTGTCGCCAGATGGAGTAGCGAGGTTGAAACTAATCGCAACTCATCTTACCGACCTAACGCACGGCCGTTCAGCCTGGAAATGTCTGACCCGTTACCTTTTCGAACGCAGCTCGTATCTCTCATTCCTGCTAGACGATCCTAGTCCAGTTGGTCAACAGCGACGCTTGGCGATCTACCAATTTCTTCAGTTTGTCCATAGCCGGCTCGACGCTCCTGAACCTGATAAGGACTTCGACCCAAAGCGAGAATTGTTGCGGTATGTTCGTCGGCTAGAGATCTTCGGCGATGAGAAACTACTCCGTGAACCGGACGAGTGGGCGAGCGCGATCGACGCAGTTCGGATCATGACCATCCACGCAAGCAAAGGTCTCGAATTCAAGGCGGTATTTCTTCCCGGCCTCTGCAAGGGGAACATGCCGAATTCGGTCAACAGGGATCTGTGCAAGCCGCCTGACGGACTTTTATCCGAGTCCGACCCAGACTGGCGGGATGAGGAAGAAGAATGTTTGTTTTTCGTTGCTATGTCGCGAGCTCGCGAAAAACTGTATTTGTCGCGGCCGGCAACAAAATCGAATAAGAACAGCAGTCCGTCTAAATTTCTTGAAATGATCAGTAGTTCTTTGCCCAGTGTTTCGCGTACCGAAGCCACATGGGTCGACCAACCCGAGTCCGAAGTGGCAACCGAATTCGTTCTGCCTCAACCCCCTAGCCCCGTCCCGGACCGGGCAACGCAGTTGGAACTTTATATCAAATGTCCGCTCAAATATTTTTACCAGTATGTCTTGGGCCTCTCGGCAAAACGAGAGGATACGGCATACCAGCAGTTCCATCGAGCCGTGTACAAAACCATAGACCGGTTGAAAACGGTCAGGGACACCGGTACCGAACTTACGGAAGAGCTCGTCCGTGCAACGTTCCAAAGTGAGTGGACGGAACGAGGCCCGACCGACCATTTCCTGGCCGGTCTCTACGAAGCTTCGGCTGATCGAATGGTCGGCAACGCCGTGGATAGGATGCGTTCGTCGGATGCGGCCATGCTGACTGACCATGAATTAGAATTCGCTGGCGGTAAGATAAAGCTCGACTTCGACCTCGCTGAGTTATCGGAAAAAGGGCCGCTGCTCATTCAGCGATTCAAAACCGGCCGTCCTACAAAGTCTGAACGAGATAAGGATTTCTACGCACTGCTTCTAAGAGCTGCAAACGAGCTAAGAGCGGGCCGCGATTCCCGTGTCGAGATTCTGTACCTTCGTGACAATGCAGCCGAGGCTGTTTCGATGACAGACAAAGTGATCGGAAACCGCAATGCAAAGTATGAAGCAGCAATGAAGAACATCACCGACGGCCATTTTTACCCAGTCGCGGGCGAATACGACTGCCCGCGTTGTCCGTACTACTTCAATTGTCCCGCCGCGGTTTAGTGATCTGAGCGTTTCCCCGAGCCCTCCTCTGCCATTCTCAGATTATTCCTTACGAAAAACCTTTCCGGTTTAGATCTCTCTTGTCGATTTGTATATGTAGAGGCGGTGATTCAAAGATGCCGCACATATCAAAACAAGAGGAATTATTTACGATGAACACAAACAAACAGGAAAATGAAAAAGGTGACGCACAAGAGCTTCGGTTCTTCGTGCAGGGCGAGGGTCTAGCAGAGATCCACTTAGCACAGATCGACAGCAATGCAACTGTTGTCGAGCTGATCAAAGCGGTAGCGACCAAGGTGGGTGGCGAGTTCGCAGGGGCAGAGGCGGCGGGAGGATTGGTCGTCACGTTTGAGGACGAAGAGAAAGAGATCTTCCAAAAAGACACCCTTAAGAAAGCTGGCATTCGAGATCGTTCGCGCGTTCACATTCACCGCTGCCGCAAGGTCAAAGTAACGGTCAATTTCAGTGGCGAAACTGCGGCAGATAACTTCCCGCCGTCAACGACGGTCGGAAAGGTCAAAAAATGGGCGGACAAAAAGTTCGATATCGACAAGATCGATGCTACAGAGCACGCACTGCAGCTGTGTGGAACTTCGACCCGTCCGGACGAGGACACTCACATCGGTATGTTGACGAAGCATCCTTCCTGCAGCATCTGCTTCGACTTGGTACCGAAACGACGCGTTGAGGGAGGCGTTTAACGTATGGCTTCCCGACCAGACGAGACTACATTTCTAGCACACGTAGAAGCGGGTCCGTTTGAGAGCGGAGTTGATCGGGGCTGGTGGCGTCTGGTCTCGATCAATTGGCCGCACGCAATCTTGGCTATCTCCGCTGCCGAACGAGCCGACGCACCTTTCGAGTATGCATTCAGGTTTGAATTTTCAAACTATCCGACTCAGCTTCCAACTGCACAACCGTGGGATCCGTCGACAAACGTCCCGCTCCACTTCAAAAAATGGCCGGGTGGCGTGGACCGGGTGCAACACGCATTCAATCCCGGTTTTAAGGAAGGAACCTGTCTCTACCTTCCGTGCGATCGGCTTGCGATCGAAGGACACGACGCTTGGCGCACCCAGCATCCTGAGATGATATGGACCGCCGAGAGCGACATCACTTTGTATTTGAGGATCATCTATGACCTTCTCCATTCGAAAGATTATAAGGGCCTTCGCGGCGCCTAGACACCAGCTCTCATGTTCAATTGATGTCTGGAATGAAGGGATCGCTGAGTTGCGACGCCGGACTGAGGGCTGGCACGAGAGCGGGGCTTTTCTACTCGGTACGAACGACGGGAAACGAAGACGAATTGAAAAGTTTGTCTACTACGACGACCTCGATCCACACTCGCTCGACACCGGCATCGTCATTTTCGACGGTGCCGGCTACGGGCCCTTGTGGGAAATGTGTCGGAGGGAAAAACTAACGGTCGTTGCCGACATTCACGTACATCCGAACGAAGCCAGGCAGAGTGAATCGGATCGGACGAATCCGATGATCGCAAGGAAAGGTCACATCGCTCTGATAGCTCCCTACTTTCTCAGCCGCGAATGCACTGCACGCCACCTTGGTATGTATGAATATGAGGGCGACTATCGCTGGAGCTTTTCGTCCGGTACGACAGCAGAAGAATTTTTCTACATAGGATTTTGGGGATAGAAAATGCTTGACACTGCAAATATTCAAAATGAACTAAACCGTACGGCAAAGATGTTTCTCGACACCGGCGAAGCTGCGACCGTCGACGAAGCGTATGCGATCCTTGGGAGCTACCACCTCAGCGTCCGCGTAGGAACTGACGTAGCCGACTCCCCCACACTTCAGGCGGCACTGCTGACGATAGTTAACACCGGTCGCCGCTGCTTTCTCGGAGGGGTGGAGGTCGCCGGCTGCCCGGATGCAGATCTCTTGGTATATTCCGACGGAGCCCGCACGCTCAAACAAGCGATCGTTAGGCTCGGGGGGCGGTTGATAGAATCGGTCGCATCGATACATCCAGAGATAGTGATCGGCGATATCGACGCGTCAACGACAAGTGAGTTCTCGATTCGGGCGACATTTGACGGCTGGATCGGTGGCGTTGCTCCCGTCGATGACGGCATCCGCCGTGCGGAATCTCACGAGTTCACGCCGGCCGGCGTGCTTGCGGGATCTTTCGCCGTATCAGAAGCATTCCAGTTCGTTCGCGGAAAAAATCCAATGGCTGGCACTCGTCCGGTCGGGCTTTCGCTTTGGGAACCGCACTCGAATGAGGATTGGACAACAACCCGGAATATTGGTCCTGAAGTTGAGTTTTTGCCGGCCCGTTTGTGGCTCATAGGGCTCGGCCATCTTGGTCAAGCTTATTTGTGGACACTCGGTTTTCTTCCCTTTGCCAGCCCGGAAGAAGTTCTGATCGTACTGCAAGATACTGATCGCTTGTCGATTGCTAATGACAGCACTTCCCCGCTGACGAGCACAGATCTCGTCGATCAGCCCAAGACGCGAGCGATGGCCGCTTGGTGCGAGGCCCGCGGCTTCCAGACCCGCATCTTGGAGCGGCTATTCGCGGATGGTTTTCGCGTCGCCGGTGATGAACCGATGGTTGCTCTTTGCGGCGTCGACAACGGCCTTGCACGAGCCTCTCTTGAGGACGTCGGGTTCTCGCGGGTGATCGAGGCAGGACTCGGCCGCGGCACTGACGAATTCTTGGCGTTCCAGATTCACAGTTTTCCTGGAGCGAAACCGGCACGAGAAGTCTGGGACGCAAGTGCGGCCGAGCCCCATCAAGATCAGTCTATCGAAGTAGCAGCCTATGCCGACCTTGGCGAACGAGGAGTAGATAAATGTGGTCTGACACTGCTTGCCAACAGAGCGGTTGGCGCCTCTTTTGTCGGGACCTTTGCTTCTACTTTGGTGATCGCAGAAGTGCTTCGGATGCTTGCAGGAGCGGCCGCGTTCGACGTTATAGACGGAACTCTGCGGCAACCACATATGATCGAAGCCATCGTAAAGACCACGAAAC
>JBOGOW010000305.1:0-5015 GCA_050748285.1 Pyrinomonadaceae bacterium | reverse complement strand
GCGTAAGCAAGGGCGATACACGCTGCTTGATTATATCGCCCTTGCTTACCCGCGGGCTTTTGCACCTACCTCCAAACTCCTAAAATAAAACCGATAACCGCAAAATAAACCGCGATGTAGCCGCAGTTGATCAGCATGTGCTTGAACGTGCGTTGTTCGAATAGTCCGATGATAACAAACATTGCGATCGCCCAAACGGCCGCGAGGAGTCCGGCTGAAATTCCCCATTGCCAGGTCGTGCCCGCATCGCCGAGAAAAAATGCGAGGTTATACGACGCAAGATAAGCCAAAACGAATGTCAGCCCAAAGGTCTTGAGCGGGTTCATTTCTTTTAACTGCTCATCGCTCAGACCGGTTTCCCGCTGCCACGTCTTTGCGAACAACAGCGGCGACCACCACAACGCGCCGATCACTAAACTCATAACGGCGCACACAAGAACTGCAATGTGATTGATGTAAAAATTTTCCATAACGGCATGAGAATATCCGGTATCGAACTATTTGTATTGGAAAAAATTTACCTATCCGACAGGAATATAATTTTGATAATTCAGATGGATCTTTGAATACTGTTCCGGAGTGAAACCGGAAAAATGCTTGAAGTCATTGATGAAATGCGCCTGATCGTAAAATCCGCAATCGTAAGCGATCGTTCCCCAATCGATCATGTCTGCTGTGTCGATTGTTTTGACCGCTTTCTGAAAGCGCATGATCCTTAAATACGCTTTTGGCGTAACGCCGATCTGTTTTCGAAACATTTCGCCAAAATGTTTTTGCGAATAGCCGATCTTCGCATTCATTTTTGCAATGCTGATTCGGTCCGGTCGTTCGATCATTTCACCAACCGCAAACTCGACGCACGGGTTGAGATTTAGTTTCGCCGCGAACTTTTTCAGTAAGAAATCCTCTACCAAACAAAAACGCTTATCAATATCTTTTTCGTCCAAAAGCCGTTCGCGCAAGTTGCCGAAATCGCTTCCCCAAACAAGATCGGCGTCAACGACGCTGTTTTTTATCTCGTCCATCGGAAACGGAAAAAATGGAGCCGCCATTCCTTTTTTGAACGCGATCACCATCATCGCCGAGCCATTTCCTGAGGGAATCGTGATCGGCTCCGTCCGCAGCCCCGATGCCCAAACATGATTGCAGGCCTGAATTTCTTTCAATGTATTATTGTCGTAAATGAATTGCGGCGTGTCGTGAAAATCGATCAGTATCTCGGTGTCGCCATTCGGCAGAAATCGATCAACGCTGTGTGCCTGCTCGATGCGCTCGAAATATATGAACAAATCAATGAACTGTCCGAGCGGGAATGCAGGTTTGTAAACCTTGTAGATCATCTCGTCAATTTAGTACAACTGTTACTTGAAATCCTCGTTTTCGATCTCGGTAATTTTATCGACGCGTTTTGCGTGCCGGCCGCGTTCGAAATCGGAGGTGAAGAACGCCTTTACGATCTTTGCAGATTCTACTTCATCGACGAAGCGTGCGGGCAGCGAGAGCACATTCGCGTTGTTGTGTTCGCGTGCGAGGCGGGCGATGTCTTCGTTCCAAGCGACGGCCGCCCGGACGCCTTTTACTTTATTCGCGGCGATCGCCATTCCGGTTCCCGAACCGCATACAAGCAGGCCCTGTTCGTATTCGCCACGCGAAACGGCATCGGCAACTTTCTGCGCAAAATCAGGATAATCGACACTCTCGCTCGACATAGTTCCCATATCGTCGTATTCGACGCCGATCTCGTCGAGGACCTTTTTTACGTTTTCTTTTTCTTCAAATCCCGCGTGATCTGCGGCCAGAGCGATCTTTTTTCCCATAATTCAAATTTTAACTTGCTGGGCGTGTTTAACCAAAGTCGTCAATTAAGCGAATAAAATAGTTTGTTTGAAGAAGACGAACGGCATATAATCAAAATTGTAGTCTTTCATTCTATGCTGCACGCATTTTCAATACGTTTCATCTTAGCCTCGGTCGTCCTTCTCGCGTTTGTAGGCGTTGCTCGTGCGCAGGATTTTCTTCCCGAGCTTGTGAAGCGCGTTAAACCATCAGCCGTCGCGATCGAGACTTTCGATAGTCGCGGAAATAGCCTTGCACGCGGTTCCGGCTTCTTTACTGCCGCTGACCGTGTCATCACAAATCGCCATGTGATCGAGCGTTCAAGCCGTGTGGAAATTCACTTGCAGGACGGTAAGAAATTTCCGGTAAAGGGCGTTATCGCCATCGACGGAGAGGGCGATCTCGCATTGCTTCAAGTTGACATTCCCGGAAATCTTGCACGTCCGCTGCCGATCTTGAACGCCGTGCCGCAAGAAGGGGAATCGATCGTCGTGATAGGCAATCCGTTCGGTTTGGAGGGCAGTGTTTCGAACGGCATCGTGTCTGCCGTGCGCGAGATTGCGGGTTATGGAAAGATCATTCAGATAACCGCGCCGATCAGCCCCGGCAGCTCCGGTTCGCCGGTCGTGAATATGTACGGGCAGGTTATCGGCGTTGCCACGCTGCAGGCCGCCGAGGGGCAGAGCCTTAATTTCGCCGTGCCGGCGGAACGCATTTTTCAACTTCGCACCGGCGATGTGCAGACGTTTAATTCGCTATCCGTCGAATCGCAAAAAAATAAACGTGCGGCGGCGGAAAGGCTTTATTCGCAGGGCGTTGCTCAGCTGTCGCTTGACGATTATGCGCGTGCTTTGCCGTATTTTGAAAAGGCGGTCGAGATCGACAACAACTACCCCGAAGCGTGGTATCAAGCCGGCTTCTGCTACGGCGTTTTGGGCAAGCATACCGACGCATTGAAAGCATCGAAACAGGCCGCGAAACTTCGTCCCGAATGGGCCGCGACGTATGTAAATATAGGCGCGTCAAATTTCGCGCTCAATCAATACAAAGAAGCCGCCGATGCTTACCGACAGGCGATAAAGCTCGAGGACGGCAATGCCGAAACGCAGTATGCCTACGGCCTCAGCCTTAACAAACTTAACCGCACGGACGAAGAAGCGCTTGCCTACAAACGAGCCGTCACCATAAAACCAGACCACGCAAACGCTCTAGAAAAACTCGGCCAGGCTTATTTCAAACAGAAACGCTGGGCCGATGCCGCCGCCGCTTTCGACCAATTAAAGATCTATAAACTCGAGGCAAAAACCTACAATTATCTCGGCGAATGCTATTTCGAATTAGGCAAATTCGACGAAGCCGTTTCCGCCCTAAACAGCGCCGTCAGCTACGACCCCGACCTCGAAAAAGCCCGCTACAATCTCGGCCGCGCCTATCTGAAACTCAACAATCGCGACATGGCCGCAGTCCATTACGAAGTCCTCCGCAATGCCAAATCCGACTACGCCGACCGGCTTTTTGTATTGTTAAACCCCTAATCGAAAATCTAGAGAAGGATTCGAACCTTCGCATTCTTGTAAATGCCAGCGATAAATGGAGGCGGAGTCTTATCGGAGATATGTTTGATGGCCGGTAATGCTTTTGCGAAAGCTTCGGCCATTTCAGAAAAAGGAATGCTTCCGGACATGAAACAAAATACTTTCAAATTTGCTTTCAAAAGGGTGTCACGTTCAAGTGGTCGACGACGAATCCTTTGATCTTTGGTAAGAACTAACCAACCACGTTTACCGACCTCGGCAAGCCATTCCTGATCCTCGACATTTTGCTCAAAATAATCGTCGTGAAGGTGGACGGTCGCTCCTGCCTCCACAAGTGGAAGAGCTATCTTCTTTCCCAAAGACCGGTCGATAAAGATCTCAACCGATTCAAGCAGCTTTGAGTTCGAACTCGCATCGGATTGCTTCTTCGATTTCAATTTGTTTTCGTCCGTAGTCTTCAGCTATTGCTTTAATCGATTCACCAGTTTTGTAACGTTCTGCAATGATAGTAGTAGGTATGCCGGTTCCTGAGATTGCAGGTTTGCCGAAGGCAATACGCGGGTTTATTGCAACGATCTTCGGATCATTTGTGTTTTGGGCAGTTCGGGTAAACGGGAAGAGCTGCTTAGCCAAACCATCTTCATCTCGATCTATCCGTTTGAGATACATCGCTAACACTTCCTTCATGGCAATCTGGCCGCTCTGGCTTACGTTTATCAAGTCTCCAAACTGATCGACGAAAAGGTCGACACCGTCTGTTTCAAAATCATGTTCGGCTAACGGGTGCTTCGAATCAAATTGTTTTGATAGGTAATCCAGAGCCTTGCGAACTCTTGGCATCGCGACCGCATGTTTTCGTCGAATAGCGTTAAGAACATGAGCCTCGATCAAATTTGTGAATGACAATAAACTGTCCTTTCCGGGACGAATGATCAACGGATTGGAATACTTTGTACCGTCTTCGGTGGAGTAAGAGCGGCCAGCGACCCAACTGCGCAAGGTATTGAACGGCACACCAGTATAACGTGCCGCCTCATCGAGCATGTACGCCGGTATGTCTCGCGGATCGCGACCATCGTATAGTCGAAATTTAGTTACTGCCATCGCGTTTTGCCCTCCTTTAGAGATACTCTCTTAGTTTAACGAATATAGAATATCCCCATCTTGATTTAAAGCCAATGATTGCGAGATTACGTTGCTTGAATGGTCGCAGGAAAAGTTTCTCCGCCAACTGGCAGCACCCGGCTGCACGCCGCGGGAAAGAAATGCCTCTAAACAATTTCCACCGCTGATTTGCGATTGACGAGGCTGGCGGAGAAGGCGGCGGCGAAGCCGTTGTCGATGTTGACAACAGTTACGTTCGAGGAGTAGGAGTTAGCATTCCGAGCACGGCGTCGCGGATAGCAAATATTTCTTTCTACTGATTGATTGGCGGATCGTTCTCATCGGCCGGGCCGCCGTTGTGGTCGGCCCCGCGAATAACGCCGCTTGTATCGATAAAAAACGAGCGGAATCCGTTGACGCCGTATGTTACCGGCACGGCAGAGATCATAAACGAAGCAAGCGTATTTGTCGATTGAACAGTTGTATTCACCGTATAGGCATAGCCAAAATAAACGCCGGATGCAAGTCCTGGGCTAAGAG
>JBOGOW010000304.1:0-5028 GCA_050748285.1 Pyrinomonadaceae bacterium | reverse complement strand
CCTCAGCGGACAGCCGCTGTATAAAATCCGTAACAAACAATTCATTGATAATAGGCTCAATGTCCCCAGAGTCGATCAATCGCTGAATGAACTGTTCGGAAAGTTTTTCGACCGCCTCCTTTTCCTCCGTGGTCAGCGTGGATCCGTTCTTCTGACCAAGACAAATGACAATCGTCAACGTAACTAACAATAACGAAAAAACAGCATTGCGTAGGTAGCGGTTCATAGTTTGTATTGATGTGGTCAATTACCGTTACGTTGCTAAGCCGTGAGAAGCTGTACGACTTTTCGACGGCGATTTTTTGATGCCCGAAACAGATCGTATTGAGACTGCATCCCGATCCAGAGTTCAGGACTCGTTCCCAATGCCTCAGAAAGGCGCAAGGCCATCTCAGCAGAGATACCGGCACTTCCATTCAGGATACGCGAAAGAGCCACTCGCGTTACGCCCAAATGCTTTGCGGCGGCGGTGACAGATACATCGCCAAGATAATCTCTCAAAACAGAACCCGGATGTGGCGGATCGAACATACGCATAATAATACCTCAGTGATAATCCTGATAATCGACTAAAACGGCATCTTCATCCTCGAACGCAAATGTGAGCCGCCAATTGCCACTGACATCGATTGACCAATGACCAATCAATTTGCCTTTCAGTTGATGCAAACGCCATCCCGGTGCATTCATGTCCTCGGCCTTCTTAGAGTTGTCGAGCGCAAATAATTGCCGGCGAAGCTTCTCGGCGTGCTTTGGTTGGATGCCGGACTTTGAACCAGTCTTAAAAAACCGCTCGATGCCTCTATGCCGAAAGGTCTTTATCACCGAATCTACTGTATAGTATAGCTATACACCTTGTCAAATGTTCTGGGACAGTCAGATAGGTAGAAGTTATAACTCTTTTTAGGTTTCCAGCCGTTCTTTTGCACGTTCGATGAAGACCTTGATCATTTCGCTGATTTTTTTTGTCATTTCGTTGCTTATCAGCGATTCGCCGGCAAGACCGGCGAGCATGTGGAGTTCGCGTGCGGATTTGCGGCGGAGCTCGACCATTTGCGAGAAATGGACAAGTGTTACGTCTTTCGCTTTTTCGAGAAAATCGGCGGAAAACCGGAGGAAATTCTGTGCGTCCAGCGATGCGGGAAACCACTCAACTCTTTCATCAGAGTTTTCGGAAAGCAATACCTCGAATTTTTGCATCATCGAACCGACTAGCGGGATTTCCGCCTCGATCTTCCAGTGCGCTACGCCTTTTGCGTCCGTGTAGATACTGTGAATTCCGGGCATCAGATCCGCGAAATTCCGTAGATCGGTGAAAAACTCACGTACGCGGTCGGCACTCGACCGCACTTCAATGTTATCGCTATAGCCCGCTTTTACAGTGAACATATTTTTGAGTATATCAGACCTGATATTAACTGTGCGTTACTTTATTTCGGGCGCTAAAATATGCCGTTGAACGCGATGGAATTAAAAAATGGCCGCGTCATTGCACGCGTCATTCCGCGAAAAAACGGGTCTTCGGCAAACAAAATTACGTGGCCGCCGCCCATCGATTCATCGATCAAATACGACGTTCCTTTCAGAAGGTTTTCCGTATTTCCTTCCCAGACGAAGCCCGAAACGGTCAGTGGCTTTTTCGCCGCCGCGTCGAATACCATCGCGTTCGTTCCTTCTTTCGAATACCGGAAAAAGTAACCGCTTGTGAGCAAGACCGGCAGAGCATTCCGATCGACGCCGTAATTCAAATAAGTTGTGCGGTCAACTGTCGCGCGAAAGATCGCGCCCGGCAATGCTTCGGGTACTTTGTTCGCGTTCGCCGATGGCGATGCGATCGGCGGCAGGCTCGGAGCCTTGCCGTCATCCTGATCCGTCACCATCGCAACCGGCTCCGGCGAAGGCGTCGGCGTCGGCGAAGGTTTTTCATCGCCCGATTTTCCTTTTTGTTCGTCATCGTCGCTGCCGACCATTTTTGATGTCGTCAGTCCAGCGTCCTTCAGAGTTGCAAAAACCGAAGCACCGCTGATAGTTACTATCGTGCCGCCGCCGGATGCGAATTCCTTTAACGCCGAAACGCCGCCGGTGCCAAATGAATTCATATACCTGCTGGTCGAACCATCGGGAAGTATCAACACGTTGTAGTCTTTCAAACCGCCGCCGCGAATATTCGCAATTGTCATCGGCGTGAACTTGACGCCGTGTTTATCAAACGTCCACCATATCGCACCGTATGATTCCTGCGTTACGCCCTCGTCCGCGGCAATCGCGATCTTCGGTTCGCGCAGCGAGATCACGGCTTCGCCGCCGACGCTCGTATCACCCTCTTCCGAATATCCCGAATTCACGGCAGCAACATTCACGCCCATTTCGAGTGCGTATTTGCCGATTGTGTCGTGGATCGTTTCCGGATTGCGAGAAACGCGAACGACGAAGGTTCCGGCTTTCCAATTCCTTCCGCCCGCGTTTAACTGTCTGGTAGCAACGGCAACCTTAAATCCGTTTTGAAGAAGCCGCATCACCATTGCCGAAGTCGAATCAGTTTCGTATGGAATGATGTATGCGATAGACGCACGACCACTTACGCCGCCGCGTTTCGCGCCTTCGATATACGCATCGTCAACCATCGTGCCGGCGATGTTCGAACTCTCTTCCGTCCACCATGCATCGACGCCAAATGCCAACGGCAGCGACCATGCGGTGATGTCATAAAAACCGTAATCTTCCTTTGCTTGGCCCTTTCCACGCAGTTGGTTTCGCCGAAACCGCGCCATGTTGTCATCGACAAAAGCCTTGTCCTGCGGCGTGTCCTGTTCGAGGATAGCTTTGATAAAAATCCGCTGCGGTTGGTTTAAGTCAACCACATACGAACCGGCGGGAAAAGTTTTTGACGCCGCTCGCGCATCTTTTTCCAAATAGGTGTGCGCCGTCGGCGATGTAAACGAAGACGACGCGACTTTCACCTCAATGTTAGAAAGGCGCAAAATTTCTACCAACTCAGCGGCTTTAACACGGTCGTTTGTGGGGTCGATCACAACCCGTTTCAGTTTCGCACGAGCACCGTCCGCCATCCCTCTCGCACGAAAATCGTAAAAATCTTTTATGCGATCAGCCTTGTTTTTCGAGGTAGTTTCCAACGTGGTCATCGACGCGACGTAATGCTTAGCTATCGACGAACGAAAGGTAACGATCGTGCCGTCATCGCGTGTCCAGTTCAAGCCTTTCGGTCCGCCGCCGTCTGTTTCGTATGTCATTCCGGTCGCGCCCTGCAGCGACGGATACATATCCCAATAGCCCGGATAAAACGCGTCAAAAATATCGCGGACGTAATAATCCCATTTGTTTGCGTCAAAGGCCGCCGCGTTTGCACGACCATAAACATCGAGCCATTTGTTATATTGCGGCTGCGGCAGATTCGGGTTGATCGGCAGAGCAACCGGCGGGAAAAAATACTGCGATGGCTGGCCGTGATGATCGACCGCGACCTGCGGATTCCACTCGACATACGCCCGCTGCATATTTCGAGATTCTTTCTGCGAAAACGTCAGCGTGTCGCGATTTAAATTGAAACGATAATGGCTTACGCGTCCCCAAATGGCCCACGGCTCGCGTTTTTCGATGGCGTTGCGGTCGGGTGAACCAATAGCAACTGAGTTATACCACGTCGCAAAACGTTCGTGGCCGTCGGGGTTTTCGCCCGTCAAAACGAGTACGACGGTGTTCTTCAAAATATCGAGCGTCGCCGGTTCGTTCGAAGCCGCAAGCTGATAGATCACCTGCATAAACGCCTCGAACGACGACGATTCATTGCCGTGGATCGTATATGCCATCCACGCGATCGCCGGATTATTTTGCGCTATTGCATTTGCTTCTGATGCTGATGTTTTTCGCGGGTCGATAAGACGCGCATTCGCCGCCTTTATCTCATCAAGCCGCGCGAGATTTTCCGGCGACGAGATCGCTACCAAATGCTGCATCCGATGCTCGTTCGTCGTGCCGATATCGAATATCTTTACACGGTCGGGCGCCGCCTTCGCTATTGCCTCGATCACCTGCTCCATCTGTGCATACGTCGTATGATGATCGCCCACACCAAACCGCAAAACCGCCTGCGGCTTCGGCACATTCTCCCGATACGGACCGCGCGCGTAGAAATCAAACTTCACGTCTGATTGCCCTAACGACGAAAAAGTAAACAGCAAATAGATGAAACTAGTCAAAATTAAAGTCTGTTTTTTCATGTGAATCATAGTTACTGATTTTTTTCAAATCGAATCCGATACGGAAACGATAGCAATTTGTTTGTTGGGGAATTCGTCGATAATTACAAATGCTGAATATTTTTTAAGAAGCGAAAGGGCGGACATTTTTGCCCGCCCACGTCAATCGGAAAATCCCGGCCTAGCCTTTTTCAATCTTTTCCTTTAAGTATTTCGCGAGCTTTTCTGCGGTGCTCTTATGGCCGCGATTTGCGCTTGACCGATCTGACGAATCGGCATAAACAACTACTTTGGTTTTCAAATTAACAACCTGCATGCTCGCGCTCGCCGATCCCCGGATATCACCGAGAAATATTACTTTTGCCCAACCGGCACTTTTTTTCTCTGCGGTCCCGATGATCTCGAAGTCAGCCGCATCACGGTCTGTGACGATGATAAGCGGAACCTTTTTCTTTGCGATTGCAGCCGCCATGTATGTCTCAAAGCCGTCAACCGGGGCAATAAACACTTTCGAATTTCGGGGAATACTCTTATCGACTTGCGCGGCGTCTTGTGCGATTGCATTCAAAGCAACAACGAGCACAATGCACATTGGGAAAATAATCTTAAATTTGTTCACTTGGGATCCTCCGTTTTTTTAATTCACCTTTTTCGTCGCTTGGCGCTGGAAATAGGTAATAGTAAATAATTATTTGAGTCGGCTGAAATGCCAATTGATGTTAGCACCTATTTCCGATTTCCTCAAAACATTGTGGATTTAAACGATTGTTCGGCGGCGGGCAGTGATCTGCTTGACAATCTTGAATTAGAT